>CAJOJC010000041.1:3506-14226 GCA_905234775.1 uncultured Bacteroidales bacterium
AGTCAACCTGAACACCGCCTCCCCTTACCTGCTGGCCTATGTAGCCGGCATCGGCCCCTCGCTGGCCGAGAATATAGTGGCCTACAGGACCGCGAACGGTCACATCCTCGTCCGGGAACTCCTTCCGGGCCACCTCCGACGCGCTGTAGATGCTGGCGCCGTCTTCGCTGACAGTCCAGACCTTGCAGCCCTCGGGCAGCGAGACCCTTTTCATGAATTCTTCCGTCTCGCGGCTGGCCGTTCCATTTCCGATCGCGACCGCCTCGATCTTGTATTTTTCGAGCATCTCCTGCACGGCGACGAGGGCCTTAACCTTCTCGCTCTGAGGGGGATGCGGGAAAATGATCGTATGGTAGAGCAGGGCCCCGCGTTCGTCGAGCACGGCGATCTTGCAGCCGTTTCGGAAGCCGGGGTCTATCGCCATGGTCCGCTTCTGGCCCACGGGGGCGCTGAGCAGCAGCTGGCGCAGGTTCTCGCCGAAGACATTGATCGACTCGACGTCCGCCTTCTGCTTCGCTTCCTTGATCACGCCGTTGGTGATCGAGGAGTCCAGCAGACGCTCGAACGAGTCTTCCGCCGCTTCCTTGATCTGCCCGGCGAGGGCGGGGGAAGGCCGGCCGTGTTCACGGCAGAACGCGGAATAAACCTGGTCTGCGCAGCGCTGGGGGTCTGCGTCCACCGACAGGCTCAGATAACCCTCGTTCTCGGCGCGCAGCATCGCCAGCAGATTATGGGCCGGGATGCGCGAAAGGGGCATCGTGAAATTGAAGTAGCTGCGGTATTTGTCGGCTTCGTGGTTGTCTTTGGCCGCTTTGGTAACCGTCGAGACTATGCGGCGCGCGCGGTAGACGGAGCGCAGCCCTTCGCGTATGGACGCGGTCTCGCTCAGGCGCTCCGCAATAATGTCGCGCGCCCCGGCCAGCGCTTCTTCGACGCTGGCGACCTTGTCTTTGACGTATGGTTTCGCGCTCGCGACCGGGTCGGTAGTGCGTAGGTCCCACATGGTATCGGCCAGCGGCTCGAGTCCGAGCTCTTTTGCCACCGTGGCCCTGGTCCTGCGCTTGGGACGGTAGGGGAGATAGATGTCTTCCAGCTCGGTCCCGGAGACGCATTTTTCGATAGTTTTCCGTAGTTCGTCCGTAAGCGCGCCGGCCGCTTCTATCGCGGCCACGACGGTCTGCTTGCGGGTTTCCATCTCCGCGAAGACGTCTACCCAGTGTTTGACTTCTGCTACCTGGGCATCGTCCATTCCGCCGGTTTTTTCCTTGCGGTAACGGCTGATGAAGGGGATAGTATTACCATCTTCGAACATAAGGGCGCAGTTCTCTATCTGCCAGTCCTTACACTGCAGACGGTCGGCGATGAAACTCAAATAGTGTTTTTTCATCAGAACTTTCTGAATCTGAGGCCGATAACGCCCCAGAATGCTTCGCCGAAGATGCTTCCGGACATCTTCGAGGTTCCGGCTTTTCGGTTCACGAAAATTACGGGTACCTCGGCGACCTTGAAGCCCTTTCTCACGGCGGTGTACTTCATCTCGATCTGGAAGCCGTAGCCTTTCATCTTGACTGCGTCAAGGTCGATGCCCTCGAGGACTTTTCTGGAATAGCAGAGAAAGCCCGCAGTACTGTCCTTGATTTTAGTCCCCAATACGGTACGGGTGTAGACCGACGCGTAGTAGGACATGATGATGCGGCCGATGGGCCAGTTGACTACGCTGACTCCGTCTGCGTAACGGGATCCGATGGCGAAATCCGCACCTCCCTTCCCGCATGCGGCGAGAAGGCGGGGGAGGTCGTTGGGGTCGTGGGAGAAGTCGGCGTCCATTTCGAAGAGGTAGTCGTAGCCTTTCCCGAGGCCCCACTTGAAACCGGTGATATAAGCGGTTCCGAGACCCAGTTTCCCGGCTCGTTCGATAAGGAACAGGCGGTCCGGGAATTCCTTTTCGAGCTTCTTGACGGTTTTCGCGGTTCCGTCCGGCGAAGCGTCGTCGATAATCAGGATATGATAATCGCCCTTGAGACCGAAAACGGCGCGAATGATATTCTCGACGTTTTCGATCTCGTTGTAGGTCGGGATGATTACTAGTTTACTTTTTCTTGTTTGCATCTATCTGGAGGAGCATTTCGGCGACTGCGGCTTCGAGCTGCAGGTCCTTGCCCTTGAGCATGGTTTCGGGGGTGTTGTAAACGAGGATATCGGGCTCGATCTGCAGGTTCTCAAGCGGCCTGTTTTCTGCGAGGCCCCAGCTTGTAACCTGAGGGATGCCGAAGATAAGGGTAGGATCGATCTGGGTCTCCCACCACACTGCCGTCATAGTTCCGGGCACGGGGGCGCCGATGAGTTTACCGATTCCGAGAGTCTTGTAGACATAAGGGAATCCGCATGCGTCTGAGTAGTTGTCTTCACCGATCAGCACGCAGCTGGGTTTGTTCCATTTGTTGAAAGGTTCGGTGCCAATGTATTGTCCGCGGGGACGGAAATCGATATAGGCCTTTCCGGAGAGGAAGGTGGCGAGGTCGTCGTGGAGCCAGCCGCCGCCGTTGTGGCGTGTGTCGACGATGAGGGCTTCGCAGCCGCGGTATTTTCCGAGGGCGTTGGAATAGACCTCACGGAAGCTCGCGGAATTCATTCCTTCGACATGGACATAGCCGATACGGCCGCCGGAGAGTTCTTCGACCATCTTTTCCCTCTGACGGACCCATCTCTTGTAGAGTGCTTCTCCGTCTGTTCTGGTGGGGGTAACGAACAGGTCTACGGGTTCCTTAACCTTGTTCTTCTTAACCCTGACGAGGATTCTTTCTCCAGCCTTATTCAGGAGGGCGTCGTACCACTGGGTTCCTTCTTCGATTGCCTTTCCGTCTACCGCGAGGATGACATCACCCGCTTTAATGTCGGGATCGGCTACGGTAAGAACGCTTCCGGGGAGGACTTCAGCGATAGTAAGGCCCTTGCCTTTAGCCTGGGTGTCGAACAGGACCCCGAGGTGTCCTACGTTGATTGCCGAACCCGGACGGTAGCGCGCTCCGGTGTGTGAGCCGTTGAGCTCGCCGAGAAGTTCGCTCAGCATGTCCTGGAAGTCGAAGTTGTTGGTGATGTAAGGCAGGAACTTCTCGTAGTTGGCTTTCATGGCCTCCCAGTCGAGGCCGTGGATATTCTTGTCGTAGAATTTTTCGTTCACCTGCTTCCATGCGTGTCTGAAGATGTAGGCGCGCTCGGCTGCAGGCTGGTAATCATATTCGCTGCTGAAGACGACGGGATCTATCTTATCGCCGGCAGTATTGAGTTTGCTGATTCCGCGGCCGAGGATGTAGATAGTCTTTCCGTCTTTGGAAGGGAAGAGGCGTCCGCCGGCACCCGGCCTGACGACCTTGATCTCACGCTCTTTGATGTCTATGCAGCAAAGGTCGCGTCCTTTGTCTCCACGGCGGACGAAATACAGTTTCTTGCCGTCTTCCGTGAGATAATAGTCTCCGTAGCCTCCTGAGAAGGGAGTAAGGCGGAGGGTTTTGTCTTCGAGGTTCTCGAGATTGAGTTCGACGGGCTTGGCCTCCACTTTAGCGGAGTCTTTCTTCTCGTCTTTCTTGTCCTTCTTATCCCTCTTTCCGTCTTTCTTGGCATCTTTCGCCGGTTCAGGAGCGAGGAGTTTCGCTATGCTTTCTTCTTCCTTGCTGCGGACGAATTCGCCGAGGGCCTTGGGGTCGAAGAACATCGCGAAGATGTCTCCTTCCGCGCCCCAGCTGCCGTGGCTTCTGAAGCCGAGTTTATCGGACATCCAGGTCATGGCTTTTCCGCCGAGAGCCCAGCGGAAGTCTCCGTCTGAGTAACCGCTGCGGGTGATGTTGGTGACCTCGCCTTTGTCAACGCTTATAAGGGCGATGTCAGTATTGTTCCAACCGCCGTTTGCTTGATAATTTACGAGGATATAGCGGCTGTCTGGGCTCCAGGAGAATTCCTGGTCGCCGTCCTGATAGGAGTAGTTGATTCCCTTGAGCAGCGATTTTTCCTTACTGCCGGAGGTACTCTTGATCACGAGTTCGGTTCTGTCGCGCAGGAAGGCTACCCATTTTCCGTCAGGCGATACCTGAGGCTGGAAGCATGTCTGGCCTTTCTTGGTGAAGCGGCTTTCCTTGGTCTCATAGCTGAAAGTGAAGTATTTGTCTTCCTTTTTGGCGAGTTCGGTCTTCCAGATTGCCCACTCGCCGTCGCGCTCGGCTGCATAGTACAGCGACCTTCCTTCATCGCCGAAGCTGACTCCGCGCTCCTGCTCGGGGGTGTTGGTGATGCGGCGGGTAGTTTTCTGCTCGGGGGCGATGACGTAGACGTCCCCATGGGCTACGATAGCGATTTCCTTGCCGTTGGGGCTTACCGCCAGCTCCCTCGCGCCGTCTGAGATGTTCCTCAGGATCTTCTCGCGCTCGTTGGTGTCTTTACGAATAGTGATGGCGACCTTGACGGGCTGGGTTCCGGGAATGCAGGTATAGAGCTCGCCGTTGTAGGAGAAGGCGAGCACTCCGTTATTGGAGATGGAAAGGTTCCTCACCGGGTGAGTAGGGAGGTCGGTTACCTGATCCAGCGCATCGGGGGCGTTGAGGATGGCGTGCCATACGTTGAAGTTGCCGCCCTTCTCGCTGAGGAAGTAGAACTCCCTTCCGTCTTTTGTGAAAACAGGGTTGCGGTCTTCGCCCTCGAAGGCAGTCAGTTTCTGGAACTGGCCCTTCTTAGGAAGGTATTTCCAAATATCACGCGTCACTGAAGATGTGTGGTGTTTACGGAGCGGATCTTCGTATCCTTTGTAATCTTCATAAATGATGATTCCGTTGGCGTTTACCGAAAGGGCGGACATGGTTATCGGACTAACGAGGTTTACTGCGCCGTTCTTAAGGCTTACGGTGTAGACCTGGGGGTCGCCGGGGAAGCCGTCGTAGGCAGGATCGGTCTGGATATTCGCCTGGAAATAGACGAGGCCGTCTTCAGAGACTGCCAGGGGAGTTTCCGCGCCGGGATAGGTCGTAAGGCGCTTGGCGGGGCCGCCCTGGGCGAAGACGATCCAAATGTCTTTGGAGAGCTCACGCACGGAGCTGAACACTATCTGCTTTCCGTCCGGAGTCCAGATGGGATCGGAGTCGTAGGCAGCATTAGCGGTAATCTGCCTGGCCTCTCCGCCGGAGGTAGGGACGGTGAAGATGTCTCCCTGGTAGGAGAAGGCGATAGTTGTTCCGTCAGGGGAGATGGCGCTCTTGCGGAGCCAAAGGGGATTCTCCTGAGAGAAAAGCGAGATGCAGACGAATACGGCTGCGATAAAGGTAAGTACGCGTTTCATATTTGGTTGATTTATATTTCCTAACCTACAAATATATCAAATTGTGGCCGTATTGCAAAATTTCCGAGAAATCCGTATTTTTGTCGGCTCAATAACGAATAATTAATCAACAACAATATGGCAACTAACAACAAGAAAGACGAAAAACTCCAGAAAGAGGAGATGGCCGCAACTATCTCCGGCGCTGAACAGTTTTACAACGAAAACAAAAAGACTATCTGGGGAATCATTATCGCTATCCTCGCAGTAGGTCTCCTCATCCTCGGTTACAGCAAGTTCATCTATGCCCCTCAGGCTAAGGAAGCCCAGGAGGCCGCTTTCCCCGCAGAACTCAACTTCCAGCAGGGAGAGTTCGAGCTTGCGCTCAACGGAGACGGAAACGTACTTGGATTTGCCCAGATCATCGACGAGTATGGTGCAAAAGCCGGAAAGGCAGTTTACCTCTATGCCGGAATCTGCAACGCTCAGCTCGGAAACTGGGAAGACGCCCTCGCCAACCTCAAGAAGTACAACGGTAAGGATCCCATCCTCTCCGCCCGCGGCCTCGCCCTTCAGGGAGACTGCTACGCAGCCCTCGAGGATTATGGAAAGGCAGTCAAGCTCTACGAGAAGGCAGCAGCTCAGGCAGACAACATGTTCGCCGCCGCTTACCTCGTAAAGGCCGGCCAGGTCTATCTTCAGCTTGGAGAAAACGACAAGGCCCTCAAGACCTTCGAGACCGTAAAGGAGAAATATCCCCAGAGCATCGAGGGATATGAGATCGACAAGTACATCAACCTTGCAAAATAAATCCCATGGGAAGAGCGTTTGAATTCCGTAAGGAACGTAAGCTGAAAAGGTGGGGTCACATGGCCCGTACCTTCACTAAACTCGGAAAGGAAATCACCATCGCCGTAAAGCAAGGCGGCCCGGATGTAACCGGTAACCCGCGTCTTCGTGCCCTTATGGCCGAGGCTCGTGCTGAGCAGATGCCTAAGGAGAACATCGAGCGTGCCATCAAGAAAGCTACTGAAAGCAAGCAGGGAGACTTCAAGGAAGTCGTCTATGAAGGCTTCGGTCCTTTCGGCATCGCCTATCTGGTAGAGACCGCTACTGACAACAATACCCGTACTGTCGCCAATGTCCGCAGCTATTTCAACAAATGCGGCGGCTCTCTCGGAACAAACGGCAGCGTTGCCTTCATGTTTGACCGCAAGTGTACCTTCCGTGTTAAGGAGAAAGAGGGAATCGACCTTGAAGAACTCGAGCTTGAGCTCATCGACTTCGGAGTAGAGGAACTCTTCGAGCAGGTTGAAGTAGATAAGGACGACAACGAAACAAAGGTCATCTGCATCTACGGCGAGCCTACAGCCTACGGTTCAATCCAGAAGTACATCGAAGAAAACGGTTTCGAGCTTATCTCCGGAGGCTTCGAGCAGATTCCTAACGTGGATCTGAAAGATGTTACCCCCGAACAGCGCGCAACCCTCGACAAACTTACGGGCCTGTTGGAAGACGACGAAGACGTCACCAACGTTTACACCACAATGAAACCGGCTGAGGAATAGGCCGGTTTCCTTTTTTGATAACCTATGAAAAGAGTCATTCTCATCACAGGAGGCGCCGGCTTTATCGGCTCCCATGTCGTCCGTCTGTTCGTCACGAAATACCCGGACTATAAGATTATCAACCTCGACAAACTTACATATGCCGGAAACCTCGCCAATCTTAAGGATATCGAGGACAGGCCTAACTACAAGTTCGTCAAGATGGACATCTGCGATTTCGATGGTGTCCTGAATCTGATGCGTTCCGAGAATGTAGACGGCATCATCCATCTCGCCGCCGAGTCCCATGTCGACCGCTCGATCAAGGACCCGTTCACTTTCGCTCAGACGAACGTGATGGGAACCCTTTCGCTCCTCCAGGCCGCAAAGGCTTGTTGGGACGGCAACTGGGAAGGGAAGCGCTTCTACCACATCAGTACGGACGAAGTCTACGGCGCACTTGAGATGACTCACCCCGAGGGAATCGAGCCTCCGTTTACTACTAAGGCTTCCAGCGGCGAACATCACCTCGCCTACGGAGAGAAGTTCTTCACCGAGGATCTGAAGTACCAGCCGCATTCTCCATATTCTGCGGCCAAGGCTTCTTCCGATCATTTCGTCCGCGCGTTCCACGACACTTTCGGTCTTCCGACTATCGTTACGAACTGCTCGAACAACTACGGTCCTTACCAGTTCCCGGAGAAGCTTATCCCTCTGTTCATCAACAATATCCGTCACCGCAAACCCCTCCCTGTCTACGGTAAGGGAGAGAATGTTCGCGACTGGCTCTACGTAGTAGATCACGCCCGCGCGATCGACCTGATTTTCCACGAAGGCAAGATCGGCGATACCTACAATATCGGCGGATTCAACGAGTGGAAGAACATAGACATCATCAAGGTGCTCATCAAGACTGTTGATAGGTTATTGGGCCGTCCCGAGGGCGCAGACATGGATCTCATCACCTATGTGACGGACCGCGCAGGACACGATTTGAGGTACGCCATCGATTCCTCGAAACTTCAGCGCGAACTTGGCTGGGAGCCTTCCCTCCAGTTCGAGGAAGGAATCGAGAAAACCGTCCGCTGGTATCTCGACAACCAGGATTGGATGGACAACGTAACTTCCGGCGACTACCAGAAGTACTACGAAGATATGTACAAGGGGCGGTAGTCTCTTTTTCCCTCCCGTTATGAAACGATTTTTGATGATGATGGGCATTGCGCTCATCGCCTTGTCTTGCGCACCGAAGGCTAACACGCTCCAGACCGGTGATCTTGTGTTTATGGGGATACCCCAGGATTATTCGATCAGCGAAGAGAGCATGGACGGGGCAATCTCGGCGGCGACCGGAGACGGGGAACTCAATCTAATCCACGTCGCGATAGTCGAGATGGCCGAAGACGGGCCCTACATTATCGATGCGACGCTGAAGTTCGGGACTGACCGTCATCCGCTGGACAGCACTATCAAGCAGTTCGCACTGAAGGGAGGCGGGCAGCCGGTCTACATCGTCAAGAGGCTGAAAGACAATAAGTTGGCAAAGCAATGGATCGAAAAAGCGAAATCATTCTGCGGCCAGCCCTACGATATGCGCTTCCTGCCGGACAACGGCGCGATGTACTGCTCGGAACTTGTGCGCGAGAGCTATCTCGGTCCGGACAAAGAGTACCTTTTCGAGGAGAAACCCATGAACTGGAAAAACGAAAAGGGCGAAATACCGGTCTATTGGACTCAGCTTTTCGCTCTTCTCGGGATGGATGTTCCGCAGGGTGTTCCCGGAACAAATCCTCAGGATATGTCTAAGAGCCCTCTGCTCGAGACAGTGGACGTAGATATTCTCAGTTATTCGGCCTCACGCGCATTGTAGGCCTCGAGGGCCTTGGCGAGAACGACAAGCGCTTTCCCAAGGTCTTCCTTGTTCAGCACATAAGCCATACGGACCTGGTTGCGTCCTTCCTCCGGATCGGTGTAGAAACCTGATCCCGGGGCCATCATTACGGTCTGTCCTTCGTAATTGAAGTCGGTAAGACACCAGATGCAGAACTTCTCGGCATCGTCTACGGGAAGCTGGACCATCGTGTAGAAGGCTCCCATCGGGGTAGGGGAATACACTCCCGGTATCTTGTTGAGGCCGTTGATAAGGAAATTGCGGCGGCTCAGGTACTCGTCGTAGACTTCGTCCATATACTCCTGAGGGGTCGAGAGACTCGCCTCGGCTATAATCTGACCTACGAGGGGCGGGCTCAGACGGGCCTGGCAGAATTTCATAACCGCCTCGCGGACAGCCTTGTTCTTAGTAATGAGGGCGCCGATTCTGATTCCGCACTCGCTGTAGCGCTTGCTGACGGAATCGATCAGGACGACATTTTCCTCGATACCCTCGAGGTGACAGGCGCTGATATAAGGAGCCTTGGTGTAGATGAACTCGCGGTAAACCTCGTCGGAGAACAGATACAGGTTGTATTTCTTTACGAGGTCGCGGAGCCGCATCATTTCCTTCTTGCTGTACAGATAGCCGGTAGGGTTGTTGGGGTTGCAGATGAGGATAGCCTTAGTCTTTTCGGTAATCTGCTCCTCGAACTTCTCCATCGGAGGCAGTTTGAATCCGTCTTCGATAGAGGTCTTTACGGACTTCACGACCGCGCCGCAGCTGATGGCGAAAGCCATATAGTTAGCATAAGAAGGGTCCGTAACGATGATTTCGTCTCCCGGGTTGAGGCAGGCCATATACGCGAACATCACCGCTTCGGAACCTCCGGAGGTGATGATGATTTCGTCCGGGCTCAGGTCGATTCCGTAGTTGGCGTAGTAGCTGACCATCTTGGTCCTGAGGGCCTTGTAACCCTGGGAAGGACTGTACTCAAGGATCGAACGGTCCAGATGCCTTACGGCGTCCAGAGCACATTCGGGTGTCTTGATATCAGGCTGGCCGATGTTGAGGTGATAGACGTGGATTCCGTTGCGCTTTGCGGCGTCGGCATATTTAGCGAGCTTCCTGATAGGGGAGCTCGGCATATTGTTGGCTCTCTGGGAGATCTGCATAACTAGATTATGATGTCTTCAACACGGAGTTTCGGTACGTAGTGTACTCCGTCTTTCCTGTAATATTTGATCGACTCGCCGGCCTTGATTTCGACCAGTTCTATCTTTTCGGCGCTCTTTCCTACAGCAACCACGCAAATCGGCTCGAGCGGCAGACCGAGGCCTTCCTGAAGCGCGGCGTGGTCGAAATTGCGAATGATAAGACCGCGAAGACCCAGGTCCACGGCCTTGAGCAGCATAGTCTGGACCGAGATCCCAAGATCGATCAGAAGACCGGGATTCTCGGGCTTCGTAGTGCAGACCACGACGAACGCCTCCGGCTCCGTTCCGGGGAACGGGAGATGGAGCTCGGGAAGCGCGCGGCCCATCTTGATATGACGGTTGACTTCGTCTGCCTCCGGGCCCTTGGTCACCAGATGGAAACGGAGGGCCTGCTGGTTCACGGACGAGGCCACCTTCGGATTCACGGCCACCATCGCCTCAAGCTGGCGCTTGTGTACCACATAACTCTGATCGTATCCTCTGACGCTGCGGTTGAGCCTTACCAGGGTATCCAACGAGGCTCTTTTTGGGGCCGCAGAGCACTTTGCTCCGCTGTTGATTTCTTCAGCCCTTTTCTCCAGATAATTGTCTGCCATGGGCTCAAAGTTAGAAATTAATAAGTATATTTGAAATTGATTTTTTCGAAATCCTTTAGTTATGTCAGCGTTTACCGAAAAGTATGTAAAGGAGTTTATGGGCGCCTTGATCGCCAAAAACCCCGGAGAATCAGAATTTCATCAGGCAGTCAGCGAGGTTCTCGAGGCGGTAGCCCCGACTTTGGAGG
>CAJOJC010000042.1 GCA_905234775.1 uncultured Bacteroidales bacterium
GTAAACGTGTTTCCTGCTGTATCATAATTACTTAGCCTTTTCTACGATTTCAACTAATCTCCAATTCTTAGTCTTGCTCAGGGGGCGGGTTTCCATAATGCGGACGGTATCACCCTCACCGCACTCGTTCTTCTCGTCCTGGGCGACGAATTTGGTGGTCTTCTTTACGAACTTGCCGTACATAGGATGCTTCTCCTTACGCTCGACGGCCACGACGATAGTCTTGTCCATCTTGGCGCTGACCACTACTCCTATTCTTTCCTTACGAAGATTTCTTTCCATAATTAGTTCTGTTTTTCTTTTTCAGCAAGGATAGTGATCATAAGAGCGATATCCCTTCTGGTCTTCTGAAACTTAGATGTGTCCTCCAGGGGAGAAATGGCGTGGTTGATTTTCATCTGGTCGAGGTTTGACTTCTCGAGTGCAATACGGTCGCGCAGGTCTGCTACAGACATTTCGCGTGCTTCTGCTGCTTTCATCTTTTCTCCTGGTTAATTATTCAACATAGTCCCTGCGGACGATAAACTTAGTCGCAACGGGGAGCTTGTTGGCTGCGAGCCTCATAGCTTCCTTTGCAACTTCGAGCGATACGCCCTCAGCCTCGAAAAGAATACGGCCGGGGGTGATGGGGGCTACGAATCCGTAAGGATCGCCCTTACCTTTACCCATACGGGTATCGAGAGGTTTCTTGGTGACGGGCTTGACAGGGAATACCCTGATCCAGATCTGGCCTTCACGGTTCATATAACGCGAGATAGCCTGACGTGCAGCCTCAATCTGCTGGGCTGTAAGCCAGCAGTTCTCAAGGGTCTTAATGCCGAAAGAACCGAAGGCGAGCTGGTTTCCTCTCTGGGCCATTCCCTTCATACGGTTCTTCTGTTCCCTTCTAAATTTGGTTCTTTTTGGTTGTAACATTGCTATATTACTTTAAATAATTTGTTTCGTCTCTTGCAAAAAGGGCTGCAAATATAGCACTATTTCTCGGATTCGCAAATATTTTTTAAAATTTTCGACACAAAATTTGAATACTTAACTCCCGCATTTTTCGCGAGTTGCTAAAAGGGTTCAAAAAAAGTTTGCAGCGTTTTCGACATAAAATACATCTATAATATGCCGCTTTGGCTCGAATTGTGATTTGCGTATATTTGCAATCGAACTAAGATTAGTATGAAACGGGTTCTTCTCACCCTTCTGGCGTTGCTGTGTCTCGGTTTCCCTTCCGAGGCCCAGAATTCTGCGCAGAATACTGAACCCGAAGTCGAATACTGGGACTACATCGCCCCGAGTTCGGTGACCGGTCGCAGAAAGCGCACCAGGAAAGAGAGAAAGGAGTGGCGCAGACACTACCGCCTCGTCTACAACTTCAACAGAGTATATCCTTACGCGCTGGTAGGCCGCAAGCTGATGAACCAGGTAGACAGCACTATCGCGGCCGAGCATCTGGATAAAGGCGTCCGCGCACGCTATATCAACGACGTAGAGAAAGAGCTTCTGAGGCTCTTTGAAAAAGACATCAGGAACACCACTATCACCCAGGGCTTCCTGCTCGTACGGTTAGTAGACCGCGAATGCGGACACACCGTTTACGATATAATCAAGGACTATGAAGGCGGTTTCGCCGCCGGCTTCTGGAATCTGGTCGGCAAACTCTTCGATCAGGACCTCAAATCCCACTATGACCCCGAAGGGGTCGACAAAGACACCGAAGAACTGATCCGCATCTGGGAAAGCGGAGCGTGGGATGAGTTCTATTGGGAAATCTTCGGGAAATATCCCGACAAGACGGAAATCGTTACCGACCGGCTTTCAACGTCTGCCCATCGAAAATAAGGCAGGGCGTCCCACCCTTGAGCCAGGTATCCATCACGACCAATTCACTGCCGTCGGACAGAGTCTGATGGGCTTCGATGTGGTAATGGCCGAAGACGAAGTAGTCGGCCGTGCGGCCATGGGCAATCTCCTCCTCCGCGAAGCGGACGAGCGGCTCGTCGCTCCCCTTCCACTCATAGGGCAGGTGTGTATACCGGCTCTTCTTCGACCAGCTGGTCCCGAAGCGGAACGCGAACCAGGGATGGAGGGTGCTGAACAGGGCCTGAAGCACGCGGTTATTGAAGATCCAGAGCATCAGACGGTAACCCGCGCGGGCGTCTTTGAGCCTGTCGCCATGGGCAAGGCAGAACCTCTTCCCGCCGATCTCGGTATAGTACGGCTGACCGATCTTCTTCATCCCGAGCGACTCGAAATAGGAGTAGCACCAGATGTCGTGGTTGCCGGGCATGAACCAGACCTCGACCCCGCGGTCCATCAGGTTTATGAGTTGGGCGATGACGCGCGAGCCCTCCTTAGGGATGACGTCGCGATACTCGTACCAAAAGTCCCAGATATCGCCCAGCAAGTAGAGGGCTTTAGTGTCGGCGGGGAGGCTCTTGAGCCAGCCCACGAAACGGTTCTCGCGCTCGGCCGGATCGACCGTCGCCAGCCCGAGATGGACATCCGATGTGAAATAGACCTTGGTACGCTCCGCCATGGCTTAGAAAATCTGGGTTAGGATCACGATAAAGCCCACGACCACGCAGTACAGCGCGAACCACTTGAGCTGGGCCTTGCGCACGAGCGCGAGCATCGCCTTGCAGGCGAAAAGGCCGGTGACGAAGGCCGCGATGAAGCCGAGCACCAGCGGCAGGGCACCGACGGTCGAAGCCGCGAGCTCGCCGCCGACTATGGCGAGGAACATCTCCCCGAGGATGGGGATGATGACCATGAGGAACGAGAACTGGCCGACCACTTCCCTCCTGACGCCGGTGATAAGGCCGGTTGAGATGGTCGCGCCGCTGCGCGAGAGGCCCGGGAGGACGGCGAACGCCTGCCCGATACCCACCGCCAGCGCCTGCCAGAACGAGATTCCGTTTCGGGCAGCGTTCTCCTCCCGGGCCTTCGCCTTCGCAGCGGCGTCCGAGAAGTAGAGCAGGACGGAAGTAATGAGCAGCGAACCGCCCACGACCCAAAGCGACGAGAACAGTTCCTCGACCTTGTCCTTGAAGAAGAGGCCCACTATCATGATGGGGATCGTTCCGACGAGCAGCTTGCAGATGTAGTCGGTTTCGTCGTTGTATTTAAACTTGAAGAGGCCGGAGAACAGCTGCACGATCGGCTTCCAGAAAACGACGATAGTCGCGAGGACGGTCGCGGCGTGGACTGTAACCTCGAACATGAGATCTTCCGCAGCCTCGACTCCGAGGAGTTCCTTGAAGATGGCGAGATGTCCGCTGCTGCTCACGGGGAGAAACTCCGTGAGTCCCTGGACTATTCCGAGGATAATTGCCTGTAACCAGCCCATTTTATTCCTCCTCCTTAGGCTTGCGCATGATGGCGACTACCACCACCACTATGCCGGCCACTATCACCACCGGAGCTGCGACCAGCCTCCTGAAGTCGAACATGGCGTAGTTGAACACTTCGGGGTCTTTCACCCCGCCGCCCGCCAGGAGGACGTAACCGGCCACCATCACTATCAGACCTGCGAGAAGCAGTCTGATGCTTTTGCGGGACATAGGCATTTTATCCATAGAGTTCATCGTTCGAAAGTTTCACGATCTTGGCCACCACCGCATTGCCGCAGAGCCAGCAGAGGACCACGCCGAAGGCGATGACGCTCAGGGCCGTGCCCACGAAAGCGGGGATGGTGAATATTTCATAGATTTCCGGATGCGATTTCCATACCAGATAGACGGCCAGCGCGATGAGCGAGAGCGCGATGATGGCCGCGATCAGGCCCTGGGCTACCGTGCGGCGAACGTACGGGCGGGCGATGAAGCTGCGGCTGGCTCCCACCAGCTGCATGGTATGGATCGTAAACCTGTTTGCATAAAGATTGAGCCTGACCGTGTTCGCGATCAGCGCCACGGAGATGACGACGAGCAGCGCGAGCACCAGCAGGACAGCCAACCAGACTTTGCCGAAACTGACGCTCAGCGACTCGACCAGCGGAATCCGGCAGTCCACTTCGTCCACTATCGGAGAATCCGACAGGCGCTTGTGGACGGTCAGAAGGCTGTCCGGGTTCATCCACGCCGCGCGCACGGTCACCTCGACCGAGCTGGGCACGGGCGAGCTCTCGAACACGTCGAGGAAGTCCTCTCCCAGCATCTCGCGCATTTCCTTCTCCCCTTCCTGCACGCTCACATAGCGCGTGTCCTTGACAAAGGGCTCCGCTTCTATCTTGCGCTGGTAGGCGACGGCCTGCACTGCGGGGGTGTCCTTCTTTAGGACGACGGTTACGTGGATGTGTTCACGGAAATAAGCCCCGACCGCCGAAGCGTTGAAAGCCAGGAACGACGCCGCTCCTACCAGAAGAAGCACGAGGCTGATACTGATTACGGACGACAGATACGAACCCGCCAGCCTCCTTCTTATTATTTTGTTTTGTTTTCGGGACATAATTCGGGGCGAATTTAGAAAAAAATTCGTATATTTGAGCCAAATGGAGAATTCTGCACAAAAAGTACTTTTCGTCTGTTCGGAGATCTTTCCCTATGTTCCGGAGAGCGAGATAGCGACCCTCGGACGCTATCTGCCGCAGGGAACTCAGGAGAGAAAAAAGGAAATTCGTGCCTTCATGCCCCGCTATGGATGCATCAACGAGCGTAAGAATCAGCTCCACGAAGTCATCCGCCTCTCGGGCATGAATCTCATCATCGACGACATGGACCGCCCCCTTATCATCAAGGTGGCCAGTATCGCCGCGGCCCACACCCAGGTCTACTTCATCGACAATGAAGACTACTTCAAGCGTAAGCAGATCGAGCGTGATGAGGAAGGAAAATTCTTCGAAGACAACGACGAACGTGCGATTTTCTTCGCGCGCGGCGTCCTCGAGACCGTCAAGAAGCTCCGCTGGGCCCCGGATATCATCCACTGCAGCGGCTGGATCTCGCACCTGTTGCCTCTGTATCTCAAGAAAGCATATAAAGACGACCCCATTTTCAGCCACAGCAAGGTAGTGCTCTCGCTTCACGACGACCTCCCCAAGGAACAATTCTCCCCTGCCTTCGCCGACAAAATTTTCTTCGGCGCAGTCAGCGAGAAGGACATCGACCTCCTGAAGGCCGCCCCCGATGGCATAAATCTTGCCAAAACTGCGGCCAGGTTCTCAGACGGCGTAGTGGTGGCGAGCGAGAACATCCCGGCTTCGCTTATCAGCTATTGCAAAGACCGCGGACTCAAAGTCGCCAAGATCAAAGCGAAGAGCTTCGCCGACGGAACCTACATAGACGAATACAACGCTTTTTACGATCAGCTGTAGATGAAATTACTCGGACACATCATACTGGGCGCAGCTATTATCGGCTGCGTTTCCTGTGTTGAGACAGACGCACTTATCGGGGGAAACCTCATTCCAATAGATTCCCAGTACCAGGTCTTTTCAACTGAAGTCCCCATCGACAAGGTGGAGATGAAGATGGCGGACAGCTTGTCCGGTTTCTCGAACACAAGAATAGTCATCGGCGCCGTCCGCGACGATACCTACGGCCTTTCGACCCGCAGCAGCGCCCTTACCCTGGTTCCTCTGGCAGATACGCTCGACTTCGGTAATATCCAGTCCGTGAAGACTTTCCATCTCCACGCCACCTTCGATACTACCGCTACCAGCCAGGCCGGTCAGGAAAGGATACTTCAGAACGTGTACGCCTATGCGCTCAACGAAGGAACAGACTGGACTAAACTGATGGATGCCAACGATGTCGCAGGCCTTTTGGGACACAAACCCGCCAGCATCATCAAGGGAACCCCTCTGATCAACGGCGCATCGGACCTGGACCTCGACTTTACAGACGAGTATGCTCTCGCATACGTCAACTACCTTAATGGAAAGGCTCTGTCAGACTCTGTTACATTCCAGGCCTTCCTGCAGCAGTTCCCCGGAATCTGGATTGAGACAGACTCCCCCAGCGGAAACGGCGGCCGCCTGAACGCCTTCGAGCTTCAGATGAACTTCAACAGTTCCCAGTATTATCTCGAAGACAATTACGGAACCCTTACGATCAATACGATCTACGATAATGAGGTAGGTCCTATCGACACTACCTTCTATCTCTATGCGGGTCCTCAGAAGTACAACGAGGTGACGAGCATGTTCTCCAACTACCAGACAGGAACATTCCCTCAATACGCCTTCAACCTCACAACGCACTCAACCCGTACCCTGGCTGGCGCTGCGACCGACAAGGTCTATCTAGAAGGCGGCGCAGGCCTCAAACCGGTTATCTCGGCCCGTAGCCTCATAGATCTTTCCAATAAAGCAATATCCGACACACTCTCGGCCAATGGACTGGACGCATCGCTCCTTGCGAAGACCATCGTCAACAAGGCGACTATCGTCCTGCCTTACGACATGCCGGCGGACTATACGGATATAGACAACTACTTCCCTCCGAGGCTCAGCCCCACCTGCCGCATCAAAACCGACAGCACCTCAACTTTCATGGGCCTCACAGACGCCAGCTCGGAGAATGAAGATCAGGGAGACATCAAGCGCTCGATCTGCTGCTATACTCCCGATATTACCTATCACCTCCAGCAGCTTCTCGGTATCACTAACGACAATAAGAACCTCGTACTGGGCAACTACGATATCTGGATGCTGATCATGAACACCCAGGAGACCACCACCTCCAACCAGAGCAATAACGACCTCAGCGAGTACTATCAGTACCTCGCCTATCAGAGTTATTACAACAGTATGTACGGAGGATATGGCGGTTACGGCGGATACGGTTACGGAGGCTACGGCAGCAATTACTACAGCAACTACTACAGCTACATGATGGCTGCCATGTATGCCGGAGGTTCTACTACAACCTCCACTACCTACGAGTTGGATAAGGATTTCTATTACAGGCTGACCCTCTGCGGTCCCGCCTCAACTACCGAGGTTCCCAAACTCCGCCTGACCTTCTCAGTCCCCAGACAGTAGTTAATTCGTCACCGGGCGAACCGGATATCCCTCGTTGCGAATTCCGCTTGCGGCGATAATAGAGGAGGTGAAGAACCGCCCCCATGCGCCGTCCTGATTTGTTGCCCCCAAGGTTGAAGACCAATAGTGGCCTTCGCTCCCTGCACCATAGACACTTGTCCCATAGCCATAACCAGCGGCCGGGAGGAAAATGGTGTTGTTGTTGGGACCTTTGACAGTGTAGCCATTCACCCCGTTTTTGGTCTCCCATGTCCAGGTGCAGTTGGAGTGCAATTCAATCATTTCGTCTTCAGTAGGCATACGCCAAGTCCCACCCCAAAGCCTGCGAGCCGCATCGTCAGTAGTTTGAAGTTCGGTCATGTTATCCACGGTACCGTACGAAAAACTTGTGTTGTATTTCGTAATTGTAGTGGAAGTGCCGTTACACCAAGCATAAGTGCCCCAAGTGAATTCTGTCTTTGAGAAAGTCTCGCCCCAGGCGAAATATGAGCCATAACCTTCGGGCTTATTTGCGCCTACGTTGCAGGTTGCCCATTTGAGGCCTGAAGGCAAGCCAAGATCAACCGCCTCCTTAGGGGACTGCCCAATGGTTGTGAACGGAATGGCTACAGTCTTATAGATATTCTCTCCGAATTGATTGGAGAAATAATAGCGGCAATAGTAGGTGGTTCCGGCCACCAGAGGCGACATTTCGTGGCCGACTACTATCTTCGCTCCGGATGTAGAGTCATTGCCGCCGAACATGACCTTTTCAGTAATATTCGACGGGTCTCCGGAATACTGGGAAAGAGTATACTCGAGTGTCGCCGAAGAGAAATAAATATCGGATATCCTGATGCCGCTGATTCCTGGCCACTTATAGGTCCTGAACTGCTTTATCGGGCCATATCCGGTTCCCGAATCGGTTACCGCATACGCGCGTACATAATAAAGAGGCGCATTTGCTTTATCCAAACCCGCATCCTCCGCGGCATTGTCTACACTTAACCTCTGGCTGGTGCTGTTAACTGAACTGCTGACCGCCATCTTGCGGTTGGCCGTCTCGAGAGTCATATTGTTCGGGTTGCAGGAATAGATTATTCCCTGAGTCTTGATGGTCTGCCCGTGGGTATTGACGGACCACTCCATCTTGCAGCCGAACCATGAAATGTCATACACTTCGGTAGACAGTATTTCAGGGAGCATATAATTGCAGACGAAAACCTCGCTATAGAGAGTGCCATAATTCTCAGCGCGGCCACATACTACCTGGGCATAATAGCGGGATGTCCCGTCGGATTTGAATTTGATCTTTGCGGAAACCGTAGAACCAACCACCGAGGCTTTGGCGCTCGTTAAAATGGTCTTCATATCGTACTCAGTAGAGACCCTGATTTCCGCAAAAGTAACCTTTACCTCAGACGCCCCTCCGGTCAAAGTACCGTTAAATGACAGCTCCACAAAACCATTGTCTATGCTGCTCGTCCAGTCGGAGCCGAAAATGGAGGCCGGCGGCATAAAGTCGTCGCTGCGCACGGCCAGCATCTCCGCATTGTCACAGGATGCGGCAAGCAGGACAAGCGTCACAAACAAAGATATCCGGCCAAAGCGTTTCATATCAGAAGTAATATTGAATTCCTATTTCACCGTCCATATAACCGTTGGTAGTGGCTCCGCCGACAGAGAGCCCGAACGATCCGATGCGGACCATGCCTCCAACCTCAAAGGTGGCCCCGCTGCGCGACAGATCTTTAACTATTATATAAGAACCGTTGTAATCCTGCCAAAAAATATTCATTACGCCGTAACCACCGCCCGCATACAGGTAGAATCCGTTGAGGACCCTCAACAACAGTCCCACCGTTGCCACCCAACGATGCTGGCGCTCCGCTCCGGTAGTCCAGATGGCGTTGGTGACCTCAGAGGAATCGTGGAAGTACATCAATCCGGTGGAGGAATTGTATTCGTGATTCCAATTTACGTCGGCGGTACTGACAAAATCACTTCTGTATTTTAGATATCCGCCGAATTGTTTGGCCACTCCGGCCATCGCGCCCAGAGAGACCTTATTGAAGACCGGATCATAACCCACTACCGCGCCGACAATAAAGTCCGGTCTCGTATGTGGTTTCTTCGGTTTCTCCTCCTCGGGTTTGGGCTGTGTGGGTTTAGTGGCGGGCGTGGCTGCGGCTTTCGTTGCCTCCAGTTCGAAACTCAGGCTCTGGGTTTCGTCGCGGCGAATGACAATCGAATGGATCTGGGTCTTGTATCCCTCTTTCCTGAGTTCCACGGTGTGGTTCCCAACCAACAAAGTCTGGCCGAAAAGGGTGGTTCCGGCATATTCGCCGTCGAGCCATACCTCAGCGCGGGACGGGGTGGTCGCGATCTGCAGCCCGCCGTAGACGGGAACTGGCGCGTCGACTTCGATCTCGACGGTCGCGCCTTCGATAGCGCTGCCGATTATGGCCCTTGACTGCGGGATGTAGTTGTCTCGAGTGGCTTCCAGTTTATAGGTGGTCTGGCTGTTGAGGTTGACTTTCGAGCCGCTCGTACCGTAGAATACCACCTTTCCGGACGGGTCGGTGATGACTAGCGAGGCTTTAGGGTCGGCGCACTTGAGAACTACCGTCCCGAACTGAGGCTTCAAAGTCACGGTCGGTACGGTCTGCAATCCGCCGTCGCCCTTGACGGTAACCTTGCGTTCGACGACATAGTAGTTTGTCTTGCGGAAGAGCAGCGTATGTTCGCCCTTCCCCAGGCGGTCCGAACGGGCCACAGGGGTCTTCCCCACCCGTTTTCCGTCTATCCAGACCTCAGCCTCGTCTGGGTCGGAGGAGAGACCCAGGTAGCCGAAGGCAGGCTTGAGGCTTACGTTGACCTCTTTCATGCCCTTGCCTACAGTAATCTCGGTCGTATGGGTCTCGTAGAACTCGCTCTCAATCTTGAAGAAGTACTTGCCCTCCGGCAGTGAAACATCGAAGTAGCCGTCGGTTACCGGCACTGAGTTGATCATCTGGTCCTTGGTGGCTCCATATGAAACTAGCGCCTCCTCAGGACTGATGGTCATCTTGATGCCCGACAGCCCCGCTCCGCTGAACTGCTTGACGATGGTATAGGAGGATTCGACGTCGAGATTGAGGCGGTAGACTTTACCGGGCTGGAGCGAAACGCCTATCCAGTCGGTAGGAGTGTAACCGTCGCAGGTAAACATGATGTTCGTTACCTTCGGAGAAATCCAGAACCACCATTCGCCGCTGTCCTCTCTGTAATTCGAGCCGCCGCGAGGAGGGGCCACAGGGGCCATTCCTCCCCTGGTCTGAAGGACGAGCCGCGACGAAAGAGCGTTGTCGGGCGTAACCTTGATGATAGCGCAGACGTTGTCGTTTGCATCGGTCTGCCGGAAATAGGAGACCGCGTCGGCATCGTCGGCGACGAGTTGGGCCTTGCCGCTGACCGTCATCGAGATCTGCCCGAAAGCAACAATGCTCCCGAGCATGAGGCTCATTATGGTCAGCAGTCTCTTCATTATTTAGTTGTCGTAGCGGGTGTTCTTGTCCCAGCGACCGAGGGTGTGCTTATTGTCGTAGCTCATGTAGATACCCTTTCCCATACGTTCGCCGAGAACAGCAGGGAGCGGCGCCTCCAGAATGCCCTCCTCCGCCTTCCCTTTTCCTATACGGAACGCAAGGAGAGCGAGACCGGGGCGACATCGCCGTCGGAGTATTCCACACACTCGAATTTGTAGCTGGAATATGAAGTCGTGGAAGGGTAGGTACCGGTAGGAGCGTCGTCCTTGAAGTCGCCGTAGTAGATGAGCTTGCCGTCTTTGTCGTAGCAGGTACCCTTGCCGTTCTTTTTGTTATCCTTCCAAGGACCTACATAGTAGATGCAGTTGTTGCAGTTGCTTATATGGCGGTTTGTTCCTCCGATGTAGTAAATGCCGTTTCCGTTACGGTCTCCGCCGGCATAGTCGCCCCAGAAAAAATCGTCGTCTTCGGTCCACCAGTAGGCTCCCAGGCCATTCCGGCCGTTGTTGAGGCCTCCTTTGTAGCGGCCGTTGTTGTAGAAGTATGAGGGATTGTCGAAAGCTTTCCTCATTTTCTCCCTCCAGCCTCCGCGGACAAGCGCGTTGCCCTGCGGCGATGAAGTGCCGGTCCCGCTGTACGACGAGGCCTGCGCACCAGGAGAGAAGACAGCGCGCACTCCGAAACCCCAGCAACGGAACAGGTCGTCGACCTTGAACGTGCTGTGGAAATTGGTAAGGCATGATGCGTTGACAGAGTGCGCACGCGACGACGACCAGTACTCCAGTTCGCGTCCTTCGCAAAGAGTGGTTCCACTGTCTGATTTATAGCCGTTGGCTGGGAAGAAAATAGTTTTTCCGTTTACCTTGCTGGTGGCCAGGTAGCCCTTCACCCCGCTTTGAGTAGTCCATGTCCAGGTACACTGGGAGAATAGTTCCTCGAATTCCGCCTTAGTCGGCATCCTCCAGCGTCCGCCCCATTTGACATGAGCGACGTCGTCCGATACATCGAGAGCGGTCTTATTGTCGACCAAGCCACGATTGGAATCGGAATTATACTTGGTGAATTTTACGTTGTCGTAGTCATTTCCCTTATTTCTAAAGGCGTAATTCTTCCATTCGTAGGTATTCTTACTGGAAGTTTCGCCCCATGAGAAGTAGTTGCCGTAATCTTCCGGCTTATAGGCACCCACGTTGCAGGTTGCCCAGACCACGCCGAGTCCGAGGTCTACCCATTCATGGCCGTTTTCTGTACCGGTCTGAGCCCCCGAACTGCGGAGGTTGGACTGAGCAGGACCGGTCGGACCCGACTGCTGGCCTGACCCCGCCTTCTTAAGCTCTTTTGATATGTTGGTGGTTTGGTTGCGCTCCACCTTCGCCGTGAATTTCAAGGTCTCGTAGCCTTCCTTGCGCAGCTCGACCTGATGGTCGCCGATGAGCATGGTCTTGGAGAAGATGGTTGTACCGGCGCGCTCGCCGTCAATGTATACTTCCGCACGGCTGGGGTCGGAGACGATCTGCAGCTCGCCGTATATAGGAACGGGCGCCTCGACCTTCACCTCAACCGACGAACCTTCGATAGTAGATCCTATGATGCCGCAAGACTGCGGGATGTGGGACGGGCGCGAGGCTTCGAGCTTGTAGGTTGTCTGGCTGTTGAGCTCCACTCGCGAGCCGCTCTTGCCGCGGAAGACCTCCTTCCCGGCAGGGTCGGTGACTATCAGGTCGGCAGCGGGATCGTCGCAGCGCAGGATTACCGTTCCGAACTGCGGCTTCAGGGTGACCTCCTGAACGACCATGGTCTTGCCGTCGCCGTAGACCTTCACGGTCTTCTCCTGTACGTAGTAATTGGCCTTGCGGTATACGAGAGTATGCGTACCCTTGGAGATACGGGCCGACTGCTCAATGGGAGTGGTTCCGATCAGGTCGCCGTCTACATACACTTCAGCGCCTGCGGGCTGCGAATATACGGCGAGGGTATTGAAGGCCGGCGTCAGTTTGACCATCCACTCGCCCATTCCCTTCTTAACCTCGATCTCAGTCTCAAGAGTCTCGTAGAACTTGCTCTCTATCCTGAAGAAATACTTGCCCTCGGCCAGGAAGGTGTCGAAGAAGCCGTCCGTAATCTGGGCAAAAGAAGCAAGCTGATTGCGGCTGGGTCCATAGGCAACGCGCGCTTCCCTGGGCTCAATCGTCATTTGGAACGGGACCTGTCCCGAACCTGAGAATGATTTGACGATAGTGACCGAAGAGTCAACGTTCAACTTCAGACGGTAGACCTTGCCGGGCTGGAGCGAGACCCCAAGCCAGTCGGTGGAAGAATAGCCCTCGCATGTGAACATGATGTTGGTGACCTTGGGCGAGACCCAGTACCACCACTCCCCGCTCTCTTGACGATAGTTCGATCCGCCGCCCGGCGGCGCTACGGGAGTCATGCCACCCCTGGTCTGAAGGACCAGCGTCCCGGACAGGGTGTTGTCCGGCACGACCTTGATTATCGCGCAGACGTTGTCGTTAACGTCGAGCTGGCGGTAGTACGAGCTGGCGTCGGGATCGTCCGGGACGAGCTCGGCCTTACTGCCGATCGACATGCCGATCTGCCCGAAAGCGGCGATGGTTCCGAGCAGCAGGGCGAATATGGAGAGCAGCTTTTTCATGGGCTAGAGTTTAATGAATCTGGCCTTCGAATTGTCCATGTCGGGCATGGTCAGGCCCACGGGCGCGCCTATGTAGGTAGGGTCGCAGATTACGAATTTCTTACCTTCGATCATGAGATAGTCGCCCGCCACGTCGGTCGAGAAGTTGACGGCGGTGGCGAGGTGGCCGGGATAGTAGATGAGCACGACCGGCCGGCCTACGAGATCACGCACGAGGCGCGAGAACAGGATCGAGCGGTCTTCGCAGTCGCTGTAGGGATAGAAGAGGGTCTCGTCCGCGAAGAACGCGCGGTCGCGGCCCCACACCTTGTTGTCGTATTCGTAGACAAACGCGGTCTGGACAAAATTAAGCAGCACGGTCGTGGCCTGGAAGTCGTTCATGTCCTTGATCACCTCGCGGAGCTTCGGATAGACGGAGTTTCTCGCGATCGAACTCATAGGGGTATTGGCGTAGAAGCGCCATTTGGTGATGCCGTCGTTATTGGCGAAAGATTCCGGATAGTCGTTGTAGAACTCCATCAGGTTTTTGTTGGAGCTGACTGTCACCTCCGCAGCCGGGAAGTCTCTCGACTTCAGGGCGCGAGGCTCTGATTCGTTGGTCGCGAAGGCGTTCTCCTTAACCATCATTACCGACATGGGGACAGTTCCCTCGAGGGCCCGGCCCATCACGTAATACGACTTGTCGGGAGCGTTGTCGAACAGATAACACCTGCGTCCGTCGATAATGACATAAGGATATTTGTAGACATCCAGGTCCGTAGCGACCAGTTTATGGAGTACTCTCTTGGTATCCCTCGCCATATAGATGAGGAAGCCCGACTGGGTCAGGATGTAGGTCTGCATAACCACCGCATCGGGAGCGGTCGCGCTGCCGTAAAGGGTTTCCGTGAACTTGTCAACCAGCTTCAGGTAGGCCCAGTCACACAGCGAACGGCTCTGCTTCTGCTCCAGAAGATCGACCACCATATTGTCGTAGTCCTTGCCGCAGAGGATCGCCCACATGTCCGCTACCTGGCTCTCCTCTACTCCGGCGAGCCTGGGGACCGCAGGATAACGGACCTTAAACTGAGTCCCATACAGGGCAAAGGCCGCGGTTTCCTGCTCCTGCCCGGGGATTTCCTCGATAGGGACGGTGGGCTCGGGGGCCGGCGCCGGAACGGGCGCGGTCGGGAGTTCCTCTATCTCGATAGGGTTGTCCTTCGGAGGGGCTGTCTTATCCTCTTCCTTTATAACGACGGGCGGGAGGTCCTTGTCTTTATTCTTGGGTGCAGGAACGGCCTTCTTGCCGGATTTCTTTTCCCAAGGCTTGCGGAGCTCCTCTTCAAACTGCTTGTTGACGGCCTCACGGCGAGCCCTGAAGTTTTTTTCAACCTTCTCGGTATGTTGTTGGAACTTCTTGTCGGTCTTCTTTCGAAGCGCGTCGAAGTTGGCGTTCTGAGCCTGTGCGGCAAAAGGCAGGATGAGCGCTACCGCAAGTATTGCAATTATCTTTTTCATTGTAAGAACGGAGACATTAGAAGTACGTAAGGGAAGAAGCAGATACCTAATCCCAGGCTTACTGTAGGGACCAGTCCAACCGGAGTAACCTGAACGCCTGCGCCGATATCGAACCAACTGAATTTATCGCTGTGCCATCCAAGGCGAGTTCCGGCCTCAACACCCATTCCTTCATACATAAAGCCGGCGCCGGCATACAGCTGCCAGTCCACTTTCCTATAATCCCAGGTAAGCCTTAAGACAGGTCCTGCCGAGAAAGAAGTTTCTTCATATCCGATTGCGCTCATATACCTTAAATAGTAACCCAGGTGTTTGCCGCACTGGGCATATTGGAGGCCGATCGCAAAGTCGTCGGGGACAAAGCCCATTTCATAATCAAGGAAATACTTGGCGAATTTATCCTCCTCCCAACTCCACTTCCAGTTGAAGAGGTGGACGTCTTTACGCATCTTAAGATTCAGGTTGGTGGTCTTGCCCTCCCTGATATTGACACTCGAGTTTATTGTCTTGAAACCATACTTACTGGCGGAGACAGCGTAGGAGCCTATCGGCAGGACGGTCGAGCCTGGGGCGGTGAACGAGCTTTCCGCTCACACTGACCGAGACCCCGTTCTCTCCGCCAGTCGATACGTTGAGCGTGCCGGACAGAATGTACGGGCCGGGCACTTTCACCTGCTGGCCATCCTCGATTGTGGGGGTATAGGTCATGCGGCTCTTCTTGTATGAAAGGTTGGTATTGTCCGGTTCGGCCTCGATTACATAGGTCTTTCCTACCTCGAGCGTCCGGGAGTTCATGTTGCCGTAAAGGCCGACTCCGTCGAGGATGATGTGGCTTCCGTTGTCCGTATAGAGATGGACCAGCACCTCCCGGGGGCCCTTGATCATGGTCTTGGCGAGCGAGACGACCTGGCCCTCCTCGATTTGGACGGTGAACGGGTCGAGGTGGTAGCCGTCGAGCTTGAGTTCGATAGTGTGTTGTCCGATCAAAAGCTCACGGCTGAACGCCGTGGTCTTTTTAGTGTCCACGCCGTCGATAAAGACTCGCGCGCGCGACGGGCTCGAGGAAATCTGCAGGCCACCGTAGATGCCGACCGGGGCGTCTACCTTGATTTCGACGTCCTTACCTTCGATCGTGCTGCCTTTGATTCCCTGGGCCTGGGAATAGTGCGCCGGTTTAGAGGATTCGAGCTTGTATGTAGTTCCGCCGCTGCCGAGCTTCACCCTGAGGCCGCTCTTTCCGGTAGCAACTATCTTGGTAGCATCGCTGATCGTGAGGGTAGCGTCGGGATCGTCGCAGATGCAGGTGACCCAGCCGAACTGAGGGCGGAGCTTCACGACCGGCACTTGCTGGACGGAGCCGTCGCCGGCGACATCGATCTTGATCGGCTCGATGTAGTAGTCTTCCTTTCGGAACTCGATTCGAATGTCCGTCCCACGGCGGATTTTATCCGACTGGGGGATGGGGGTCGTTCCTATCCGGCGGCCGTTCACATACACTTCGGCGCCCTGGGGGTTAGTATCCAGGCTGAGGTAATTGAAGGCCGGCTTAAGGGAAACAGAGACCTCGGGGGAATCGTCTGTGACTTCATACTTGCCGGTGAGGGTCTCGTAGAAGCGGCTCTCGATACGGTAGTAGTAGGTTCCTTTGTCGAGGAAGGCCTCGAACAGGCCGTCGGTAAGGACGCGGCTTCCCATGTCGCAGTCCTGAGTACGTCCGTAGAGGACGGTGGCTTCCGGAGGGAAGACATTGAGTTTCATCACGCTCTGGCCGAGCGTGAAGGTGGTGACTGTAGCTACCGCGGCGTCGACGGTGAGCTTCAGCCTGTAGACATTCTTTCCCTTGAGAGTCACCCCCAAATAGGAAGTGGGAGTATAACCTTCGCAGGAGAACATTATGTTGGTGACTACCGGGGATACCCAGAACCACCACTCCCCATTGGTCTGCTTCTCGCTCTTTACAGTCGCTGCGCCGCCCTTGGTCTGGAGGACCAGGGTGTTAGTCACAGGATTGTTGAGGCTGACCTTGATGATGGCGCAGTCCAGGTCGTTGGCGTCCTTGAGGGCGTAGTACGAGCGCGCGTCGTTGTCCTGAGGATCAAGTTCGGCGCGTCCGCCAACCGACATGTTTATCTGCGCAGACATCAGCAGAGGGATCAGCAACGCCTGCAGAGCAATGAAGAAACGTCTCATAGATTGTTAATTCCGTAGATTCCGAAATTCGGATCCGGCTCAGGCTGCCAGGTTCTGACATGGATGAGCGGGCGGGTCTGGTCCGAAATATCTACCAAAAGGTACAGATAACCTGAGTCTCCGTAGTTGGAGGAGAAGTAATCCTGCTTCACCTGAATTCCGTAGAGGTTGGTGTTCGTTCCGCGAGTAGTCTTCAGGACGCTTACGTTGGAGAACTTCAGGTTGATGAACTCCTTGCTGCGGAAGCTGCGTTCAAGGTTACGGATATACTGGGCCTTTGTCTGACGGTTGTATTCGAACGCCTCTCCCTGGAGCCGGATTCCGCCCTCGACCACCGTTTTCACTACCTTCTTTCCGGTGATGATGAGTGCGTCTTCGGAGAAAATAGACGAAATGTGGTCTATATTCATCAGGGCGAAAGCCGTCTTATAACCCTCGAGGAAGTTAATGAGGACCATCTTGGCGTCGTCTTCCCACCTGGTCTTATTGAGGATGTCCTGCAGGGACTCCGATTCCAGGCCGAAGGTGACGTCGTTGATCTTCCCTTCCTTGTCGAACGAGAACACTACGTTCTCCATGAACGACTTGTAGTTGTTGCCGAAGGAGAACATCATGGGGATGCTCCGGCAATAGACGTTACCGTCGAAGTCGAGGAGCTTAACGGGGCCCCTCTTGATAACGCGGGCGTTGCCGTAATTGAGCAGCCGGGTATAGATGTCGTAGCCCTCGGGCGAGAAGAGGTCGCTGCAGGATTCGTAGTCTTTCTGGACTATTCCGTCGATGACGCGGTTAATCGTACGTACGTAATAGGCGCTGTCGATAACATCCGAGAAGCGGGTGTGGGCAAAGCCGCTGTTGACCTCTTTAACCAAAGCGGTCGCCGCGCTGGCATCGATCGCTTTCTGGACCTTTTTCTGCTGGCGTTTGGTCCTAGGGATGGCCGAGTTCACGGAGATGCCGGTCTTGTAGGCGTCCGCGAAGCGGATGCGGCCGACCTCGCCGAGCGCGAGCTTCATCTCGGGATCCGAGATCGATTCGTCTTCGTAGGTATACTCGATTCTGACATCTACGTTGCGAATGTCCATGTTCGCCCTGAACTCGATCACACCTACTCCGTCGCGCGCCTGGAGAATTGCGCTCTCCCCAAGGCCGTCGTTGACCGTATAATCGAGGGTAGTTACCGGCTCGCCTTCGTAGGTGATGTCCATGATTCCGAGGAGATTATCCTCCGGAGAGCGGCCGGTGTACTTGAACTCGATGCCGTCCAGGATGCGCTCAATACATTCGCGAGCGTGCCATTGGGCGGGCTCACCCGCGAATTCGGGCTGATCGGCCGGCGGGAGGGTGCTGTTCAGCAGCAGCGCCCAGTAATTATACTTGAGCGCGACGTCGAACTTCTTCTCCTGCTCGGCGTTTTCCGCCACCTTGAGCATGCTCGAGACCTTGTTTGCGCGGGTTTCGTATATGTCTGCCAGATCCTTTTTGGAAAGGAAGGCAAGGGCATAGCCGGTCTTTCTGCGCTTGTCGTAATGTGTCCTTGTTTCGACGAAACGGAGGGTCACGTCGGACGAGAAACTGATGCTTGAGGTGAATTCTGTCTCCGCCTTGCCGTTGACGTCGTGGTCGACGAGGGTAGTCGCGGAGGACACGTTCATCTTGATTTGGCTCGCGATATCTCTTCTGGCGGCAGCCAGGAGGGCCTCAACGCACTCCGCACCCGAGCCGCCGGACTTATTCACCTCGTGTTTGAGGGAATAATAGTATTCGGCGGTCAGGTACTGATCCCACTCTTTGGGGTAGTTCTGAGAATACCCCGCGACTGAGACAAGAACGGTCAGCGCGGCTGCGGCGAGAAATCTACGCATTGCTATTCCTCGTCTTCTTCTTCAATCTGGAAGATGGTTCCGAGAATATCCTTCTGAACCTTCTCGAAAGCCTTGAGTTCCTTGTTCGAGAGCTCCTTCGGTTTGTAGTTCATGCAGTTCTTGTAGATCTTTTCCCAGTTCTTTGCAGGCATACCCACACGGGCCCAGATCTTATAGAGCCTTGACTCCTGGTCGAACTGAATTACGGTCTCGCCGAAAGGAGTGAAGCCCTGGACGGTGCTGGTACTTACCTGAGAAAGATACCTGCTGAAGTCTTCTGTTGCGCGGGTGACTCTGGTGGTCTCTTCCTCGCTGCCTTCGTCAGTGATCTGGCTGATGGCGTCGGAGACTTTCTGGTCGATGTTCTTTACGTTGAACGTGTTCGAGATCAGGGAGTAAGCAGCGCTGCGGGCCATCTCCTCTGCGATTCTCTGGTTCTGGGACTCGCCTACTGCAGTAAAGTAAACGAAAGGAACTTCTACGATCTTACCGCTCTTGTAGCCTTCGCCCATTGCGTAGCCGAACTGCGACCAAGGGGCCTGGTTTACTGTTGTTCCCTCAACGGTTTCGGTCTGAGTGACCTCGCCGGGCTGAGGCTGGGTTGCTTTCTTGGAAGATCCGCAGGAAGATGCAGCGACCATTACCGCTGCGACTGCGATGATTGAAAGGATGCGTTTCATAACTTATTGGTATTTAGTAATTGTTGCTAGTCTTCAAATATAATCATTTCTTTTTATATGTATCCCATTTCTGCTTCGGGACGCCTACTCTTATATATACGGTATAGAGTCTGGTTTCCTGATTGAAGCGGATAATCGTTTCGCCGACGCGGGTTACGCCGCGAAGTTTGGCCGTCTCTCCCCTGAGGGCATCCGCCATCCTCGCCTTGGCATCTGCCTCGGCCTTAAGTTCGGCGTGGTTTTGTGTTGGCGCACTGCCGATTCCTATAAAACAGGCGTATTCGACCTTCGTGATCTTACCCTCCTGGTATGAGTCCACCTTCTCGTAGCTGAACTCAGGCCACGGATCGTCGGGGTTGACTTTCTTATGCGACACCCCGCAAGAGGCCAAAACCAGAGCCGTGGCGAGTATGGTTATCAGTCTTTTCATGCCATAAATATACAAAAAAAGAGAACGACTCTTCAGCCGTTCTCCTTATGGGGTTGATAGATATTACTCGTCCAAGATAATGATCTTCGGCGGATTGTACATAAACCGACAAGTTAACGTTCTCTCTTCTCCGGTAAGGGTAAGAACAAAAACGCTGTTCATCGGAGGAGTATGGTCTGCCGCAAACTCTATGTTACCGCCATTTCTTACCAAATTCCATTCTGACAAATCGATATCTGCCAATGTGCACTTCCGCCTCTCCGGCAAAAGCACCCAGAGCACAGAATCAAAATGAGAATACGTCAAATAAGAAATGGTAACATAAGGATTCCAGGTTTCTCCAGCCTCTATTCCATACCATTTGTCCTCGCACGACATATTTATGCTTGTCAATTTGCAAATGTATGGGGCATTAGGGGTATCATCCCTATATCCGCCTTTGTTGTCTCCCAATTCTTCGCGAATCTGCTTAACCTCCTCATAAGAGTATCTGCCAGTTCGGTCAAAACCCCACGACATACCACGCGTACCATAAGGTTGGGACAGCGTTATCTTCTTAGGGTAGAAGAAATCATCGAAATAATATGAGCAGTACGACGAAGTCCCTCCGTCGAGGGTTGTATTATCATCCGGCGCCTCATTCTCTTTGGAGTTGCCATTCTTATTGCAACTTATTAACGAGGAAGATAAAACTATTATCGTAAAAAAGATAAGTGAACGTATAATTCTCATAGTAATAATGTTTATGGCCTAATTCCAATATTCATTTTAAGGTCGTAATGGTAGAAATAACTAGTATCTGTACTTTCAATATAGGGATCTAACGGGTCATCCATATGTTCGGTGCGATTGAATCGACTATTTGCAAAATAGCCGTTAAATAAGCCTCCCCCGCCCCAATTAATATGGAAAAGAGTCGCCGTTAACATTTGTCCTGTAATAGGATGCCAAGAAGAATCATAAACCATTAACGGGCGCTTCCTATGAACATAGCGGTCAAATACCCAAGTATGACCTATATATACGATGTTTCCCTCATTATTGATCCTGCATATTTCTCCTCTGCCAAGAGCGGGGCCACCAGATAAAGAGGAACTCAAAGATGATTGATTATATGGAACAAGGCTTCCTCCATTTGTGTACCCAAAATTGACAAACGTCCTAGATGCATTACCTGGATTAGCGCCGCTTTGCTCGCCATAGGTGACATCAAGATTATTACTATCTCCCAGTCTGCGTATCAATGTTTTAACCATTCCCCAGCCTACCAAGTTGGCTGGAGTGCTATCGTACTTTAAGATAGGGGACATAAAAGTCCAGTTCAAATAATTGTAAGGCGCAGGAGGTGTTACTTGCCAATAGGCCATAATCTGTCCTACGGCGATTGGTGCGCATCCAGCAGCACATCTTAATGAATCATGAAAAAAAGTATCATAATACATCGGACAATGCTGATTAAAAGGATCTCCTTGATCCCATTCCGTACTTAAGCACTCCCCGTGAGGCTGACCATCGATTACCCAATTGTAATAAACATAATACTTGCCGTCTTGATATATCGTATCAACAGGATAAAACACATCCGCCTTGGTAAATGGAGCTTCCTCCAGCGGGGTAACTTCATATTTCAATGAATCCGGAAGCAGCCGCGCCAAACGGTACATCCCCGTGAGTTCAGACATGATAAACTTCACTAAGTCATTGTCGGCATTCTCTTGCGCGAATTGTCCTTTCTCCACAAAACACAATAACGAAGGAACTCTGCTATCACCCGCCATAATCGCATACCCATCATTATCACCGAAATTGAAGACATGCATAATAACAGGATCTTCTCCCGCCTTTGTCCCTTTCGACGAAATGGTAAATTTATTCGAAATGGAGCGCCTTTGGGAAGACTTCAACTGCGGTGTCAATTCAGCAATAATAGTATTCAATTCCTGTTCCGCCTGAGACATAGAAACATAATAGTCAGACAGGGGAAATGAAAGAGCCACTTTGGGGCCTTCGCTAAACCTTTCGCTTTTCTGGCAACCAAACGAAAGAAGAATCAGTTCAAAAGCAACAACAGTAATGAAAAGATTTCTTAACGATGACATAATTCTATGATGGTTATGGCTTCTAATGTGTTTTACTTCCGCAAGTTATGAATAATTATTAACATACACAAAAGGAGAACGGCTAGTAAACCGTTCTCCTTATAAGTGAATTGCGATTGGGAATTAACCGAGCTTCTCGGCGACCTTGTCGCAAGCGTCTTTTACAGTAGCGATGTTTGCAGTCTCCTCATCGGGAATCTTGATGCCGAACACCTTCTCAAACTCCATAAGAAGCTCGACGGTGTCGAGGGAATCTGCTCCAAGATCATTTGTGAAATTTGCGGTCTCTGTAACCTCAGAAGGTTCTACACCGAGTTTGTCAACGATGATAGCCTGAACCTTTTTTACGATTTCAGCGTACTCCATTGTGATTTAAATTTTAGTAGTTTGTATTTTTTAACTCAATTATCTAACCGATTGAACTGCAAAGTTAGTTAAATTTTTTATTATCCCAAATCCGCCCCGCTTTCCCGCCAAGCCTTTCTTTTACAACTGCGGCCGGAGACTCCCTCGAGCGTGACTCGCCTACTATTCATACGGGGGAAGCGTCCTTCCCCCTAGCCCCCTCGACTTATCTGTCGGTAGCGGCCTCCTTCTCATAATTATTTATATAGCCGTCGGGTGGAACTCATTGATTTACAAGTAATTATGCGAATCAAAGTCGGATATTTACGGAGGTTGATTTAAGCAACTCTTTGTAACACAGGAATATCCACCCAACGGCGCGAAGCATTCGCGCTTTCCCTCACGTTCGAATATATATTCTGAGCCCCCGGCAGGGTTAGTGTCGCGAGGTGTAGGACTTCATTGTTTGCACCAACTCCGAGCCCGCGCGGGCCTAGAAGTCGGGGACGATTTTTTCGAAGAGTTAAAAGAGGTCGCGCGTAGAACTGCGGGCGGCCTCAGGAAGGGACTTCGACAAAATCGTACCAACCTTTAACCCTTCGCGCTTCCACCCCCGCCCCGGCGCAGCCCCGGTATGACCTCCGCACTCATTCCGTCGGAAATACGCCCTCGATCTTCGCCGGCAACAAGAAAAATCGCCAAGATGAAGCCGGCAAATGTGAATAATTTATGCTTCCGGTTTGCTGAGTTTCCACCAGATGCGGACACCATTGATGCCGTTGATCAGGTAGAAGGAGTATTTCACCAGAGGGATGATGGCATAACCGGCAGAAGGGTCGTGGAGAAGGATTCCCGCCCACATCACTATCGAAGAGATATTGACCAGCAGCCATAGATACCACTGCTCCATATAGGCAAAGGCGCCCATCGCGAAGGCGACGATATTGGCCGTTGTGATCAGTGCGTCGAGAATGATCTTTCCGGCAGAAAGATCCGAGCCGGACTTCGAAAGGGCGAACCAGGAGATAACGGCAGCGAGAGCGAACACCCCGACGAAAATGCCACCGAATTTCAGCCATTCAGAACCCTTGCCGATACGCTGGGCCTTGACCTGCTTTTTCGCTCCCGCTCCCTTTTTCCGCCATTGGAAGAATCCCACGAA
>CAJOJC010000043.1 GCA_905234775.1 uncultured Bacteroidales bacterium
TATGAATTATTACAAAAACCGCAAATAATGAAAAAGATTGCTATGACTACGCCGATCGTCGAAATGGACGGCGACGAAATGACCAGGATCCTTTGGAAGATGATCAAGGATGAACTCATCCTCCCTTTCGTGGACCTGAAAACAGAGTACTATGACCTGGGCCTGCCCAACCGCGACGCCACATCCGACCAGGTAACCCTGGACGCTGCCCTCGCGACCAAGAGGCTCGGAGTGGGCGTAAAGTGCGCCACCATCACCCCGAACGCCCAGCGTATGGAAGAGTACAAGCTCCACCAGATGTGGAAGAGCCCGAACGGCACAATTCGTTCGACCCTCGACGGTACCGTCTTCCGCACCCCCATCACCATCCCTTCGATCCATCCGGCAGTCAAGTTCTGGAAGAAGCCCATCACCATCGCCCGTCATGCCTACGGCGACGTCTACAAGAGCGTCGAGATCGTAGCCGATGAGCCCGGTGTAGCAAAACTCGTTTTCGAAGGCGAATCAGGAAAGAAGCAGGAAGTAGTTGTCCAGGAGCTCAAGGGACCCGGCGTCCTTCAGGGCATGCACAACACAGACAAATCCATCCGCAGTTTCGCCCACTCCTGCTTCCAGTACGCTCTCAGCCTTAAGCAGAGCATCTGGTTCGCAACAAAGGACACAATCTCCAAGAAATACGACGGCCGCTTCAAGGCTATCTTCGAGGAAGTGTTCGCAGAGTACAAGGACCGCTTCGCAGAGGCCGGTATCGAGTACTTCTACACCCTTATCGACGACGCAGTCGCGCGCGTGATGCGCAGCGAGGGCGGATTCATCTGGGCCTGCAAGAACTACGACGGCGACGTAATGTCCGATATGGTATCGACCGCCTTCGGTTCGCTCGCAATGATGACCTCCGTGCTCGTCAGCCCGGACGGCAAGTACGAGTATGAAGCCGCTCACGGAACTGTCACCCGCCACTACTACAAGTATCTGCAGGGCGAGGAGACCTCTACCAACCCCATCGCTACCATCTTCGCATGGAGCGGCGCATTCCGCAAGAGGGGCGAGATGGACAACCTTCCCGAACTGATTAATTACGCCGACCAGCTCGAAGGCGCCTGCCTCGACACTCTGAACGACGGATTTGCGACCAAGGACCTCGGACTCATGGAGGGCATCACTCCTACCCAGCTCTCCTCGGCCCAGTTCCTCAAGGCCATCCGCGAGAGACTCGAAAAGCGCCTGTCGTAATTTTAGGCCCGATCTTGTTAAAGCCCCCAAGTTGACGCTTGGGGGTTTTAAAATTTTTAGTACATTTGAGGCATGAAGAAATGGTTGGTAGTGGCCTCTTTGCTGCTGTTTTCGGCAGCATCTCTTTTAGCCCAGGGATCCTCCGCCCTCTACAGGGGCAAGTATCCAGTGATGTATCCGTTTAAATACAACGGACACGTCTTCTGGGATAAGAAGGAGTACACCCCAGGCAGTATAAGATACAACGGCAAGACCTACGACGAAGTCCTGCTCAATATTGACGCATACAAACAGGAAATCCAAATCATCCCTCCCGGGACCCGGTCTATAGTGGTCTTGTACCGCGACCAGATCGCATGGGTTAAAGTTGATGGAGAGCTCTATGTCAATCTCCAGTATCTCGGATGGGACGGGCTCCCCGCCGGTTTCTATAAAGTACTCAAAGACGGCCCCCAGCCTATCCTGTATCGGGTTCAGAAGTATTTCACCTCTTCTACCGCCAATCAGAACCGTTTCGGAATCGGTTACTACGACCCCGACTACGATGCGAGCCTGATACATTTCTTTAGATTTGAGGAAGACTACTTCGTCCTGGCAGACGGCGCTCTTCAGAAAATTTCTAAAAACAAGTCGAAGAGACTGATCAGACAGGAGATCGCCGGGGATCCGCTTATCGCTCCCAGGCTGGATGTCTGGCGCTCGGATCCCAATCCTGAGGGAACTCTCAGCCAGGCCGAGCCTGTAAAAGAAGGGGCCGAGCTCCCCGCAGGCTATTTCAGCGAAGTCCAGGAAGATACGATTACCGTTCAGTACGGGGGCAGGCCTCAGACCGCATCCTACAAGAACAAAATCTACACTATCGGAGAACAGAGCGCGAAAAAGAGCGCAAAAGTAACCGGTCGCGTAATCGAATTCGAGACGGATGATCCCCTACCCGGCGCAGTAGTCTTCGACGAGAATACCCAGACGTACTGCACAACCGATTCGAAGGGATATTACAGCCTGGTACTCCCCAAGGGCGAGAATACGCTCCACTTCCTCTATGAGAGCAAAGAGGAGCTCGAGTTCCAGATAGACGTATTGGGCGACGGTTCCCTGGATGTCATGATGAACGACCAGGTGACTCTCCTTAAAGAAGCAGTCATCTCCGCCAACAGTATGGAGAAACACCGTACTACCGCCCTCGGTATCGAGTCTATCAGTACCCGTTTCATGGGAAAGATTCCCAGCGCCTTCGGCGAGGGCGATGTGGTAAGGGCCGTTCTCACCCTCCCCGGCATCAAGTCGGTGGGAGAAGCGTCGGGCGGATTCAACGTACGAGGCGGTTCTGCCGGCGAAAACCTGATTCTCTTCAACGAGAATACCATCTACAACCCCAGCCACCTCTTCGGTATTTTTTCCGCCTTCAACCCGGATATAGTCAGCGGAGTTGACGTCTACAAGTCTTCAGTCCCCGCAGAATACGGAGGCAGGCTCTCTTCTGTGATGAAAGTTACCTCGAAGGAGGGAGATCCCCAGAAAGTACGCGGATCGCTCGGACTCGGAGTTCTTACCAGCAGAATCGAGCTCGAGGGACCGATGGTCAAAGATAAAACTACGCTGGTAGTAGGAGCCCGTGCCACATACTCCGACTGGATTCTTAAGCGGCTTCCTTCCAACAGTTCATATGCGGGGGCAGAAGCCGGCTTCTTCGACGTGAACGCCGGAGTCACACACCGCTTCACTCCCTCAGACAATCTCCAGCTATCGTTCTACTTCGCCCACGACCGCTTCAATCTGGCAGACAACGTATCCAACAACTACGCAAACCTCAACGGATCTATTATCTACCGACACAAAGGAATAGACTCCCCTTCATGGCAGTTAGCCGCCGGATACGACCGTTATACCAACCAGACAGGCGACCATTCATGGCCTTACGCAGCATACGACCTTACGACCCAAATTAATCAGACCTTCCTGAAGGGATGGTGGAAAAACACCTTCGACCGCCACGAGATCAGTTTCGGCGGCCAGGTAATCGGCTATCTGATGGAACCTGGTATCAGGGAGCCTTACGGCGAGTACTCCGTTCTCAACGACAGGCTGCCCCAGGAAAAGGGCCTGGAGCCGGCAATATTCGCTTCCGACCTGTTCAAGATTTCCGACGAATGGTCGGTAGAAGCCGGAGCGCGCGTGCTTGGCTTTGTGTCGCTGAAAGACCATAAGTTCTACGCCGGACCGGAGCTGCGCCTTTCCGGTAAGTATTCCCCTACCGAGACTCTTTCACTCAAGGCCGGCTTCAATTCCATGAGGCAGAACATCCATCTCATCTCGAATACTTCGGGTATCTCCCCCATGGACACCTGGAAGTTGTCCGACTCTCAGATAAAGCCTGCCGACGGATGGCAGGGCTCAGCCGGTATCTACTGGACCCTGATAAGTTGGGGCCTCGATTTCTCGGCCGAAGCCTACTGGAAGCAGTCTCGGAACGGACTTGACTACCGCGCCGGAGCGGAGCTCGCCATGAACGAGAAACTGGCCGAAGACCTGATCCCTATCCGAACAAAGGCATACGGCGCCGAGTTCATGGTGAAAAAGCCCACCGGCAAGGTGACCGGCTGGCTGTCTTACACCTACTCCCGCGCCCTGTTCCGCGAGATGTACGACCGTGGAGTCGAGACTATCGCCGGAGGCGACTGGTACAACGCTCCCTATGACAAGCCCCACGAATTCAAGCTAGTTGGCAACTGGGCGATGACACACCGCTTCAGCTTCTCCCTCAACATGGACTATTCTACCGGACGCCCTGTGACCGTGCCGGTCGGAACATACTACTACAAGGGCGGTTTCCGCATCGCATACAGCGACAGGAATATCCACCGCATCCCCGACTACTTCAGGGTCGATCTTGCTTTCAACGTAGATCCCGGACACTACCTGAAGGCTATCGCCCACTCCACCATCACCCTCGGTGTTTACAACGTTCTCGGGCGGAAGAATCCTTATTCCGTCTATTTCATCGCAGACAACAACGGTCGTATGCACGGCCACATGCTCTCGATCTTCTCTACGCCCGTTCCCTACCTCAACTTCAATATCCTATTCTGATGAAACGCCTGTCATTACTTATCATACTATTGAGCGCCGTCTCATGTGTTTATGACTACCCGATCCCGGCTGTAGAGGGGGCGGAGAACTCGTTGGTGTTCGACGGAAGTATCGTAGTTGGCGGCATGGCGAAACTTGAAGTGAGCAGAATCACCCCCACCAGCGGAAACGCATCCGGCGAGGAAGTATCGCTTACCGATTGGTGGGTCGAAAACGAGGACGGAACCGTATACCATATGAACGCCCTGGGGACGGTAGATCTGACATTGGCTCCCTTTGATAAACAGTACAGGATGGTGGCCCGTTGTGAAGGAAAAACCTATTATTCTCCTCTACAAAGCCCCGTTGCCGCTCCTCAGATAGACAGTCTTACTTTCTCTTCAGATTTCAACACTGTCTACTGCAATGTTTCCCTGCAACAAGACACTACGGTAAGCAAATACGTAGCTCTGTCGTTCGAGGAAATCTGGAACTTCCACGCCGACTTCGAGAAGAGGTTCGACGTGACCAGCAAAGAAAACAAAGATGGAACTATAACGTATTCAGTCATCGAACTAGATTATCCGGATTATTCCCATTACTGGTGCTGGACACGCAGAAAAGCTTCTGCCGATATCCTTATCGATATGGGCATTCTTGGCGGACAGGCAATCAGTTACCCCGTCAACAAGTTCAACTCGACCAACAACCGCAACCACCGCGAGTACCATCTGAAGGTGACGGCCCGCAGCCTCAGCGAGATCGAATACCGCTATAGCCATTCGTTAATCTCTCAGGAAGGCGGATTGAATCTTTTCACTCCCAACCCGGGAGAAATTGTAGGCAATGTAGCATGCCAGGAGGATCCGTCCGAACATGTCTACGGTTATGTTTCGACTTCAGCCAGTACAAGTATTGAAGAATCGCTTGACAACAGATACCTCCGGTTTTCCGATCCAGGCACGTCCGATTTTATTGTTCCATCGCCAACGGTAGAACTATCTTGGTATATCGACGCCGGTTACTGGCCTATTAAAAGAGTTAAGCGCGGCGAGGAGATTCCCATCGGCTGGGGCGAGCTTCGCTGCATAGACTGCATATTGGCGGGAGGCACTCTCGAAAAACCCGATTTTTCCGAATAACGCTTATGAAAAGACATCTGCTTACCGTTATTTTCAGTCTTCTTTGGACGTTGTCTTTTGCGGCGACGGAAAGGGTTTTTGTGCTTACGGACCGCGGCGCATATCTATGCGGAGACAGGATCTGGTGTTCCCTGTACTGTGTCGATGAAAACGGCGGGCTTTCTTCACAAAGCGCCATAGCCTATCTTGAACTCGTTTCTACGGAAGGAACCGAAGCCGAGGCCAAGATAGCCCTGTTCGAGGGCAGAGGGGCCGGAGAATTCCCGATTCCCGCCAACACTCCTACCGGTAACTACAGGCTGATGGCCTATACTACCCTCGAAGGCGGCGAACAGTCTATGTTGGGCTCTCGCCTTATCTCCGTCTACAATCCATGGTCGCTCGCCAGGGTTAAGGACGGTGTCGCGACCGGCCGAAAAGCCGAACCGGCGCTCCTTCAGGACTGCCGCGAAGGCATCAGCCTTCAGGTTCAGGAAACAGTCAGTCCCGGAGAAAAGTTCAATCTTTTCCTGAGGGGATCCGAATCAGACTTGACCGTATCAGTCTTCCACGAAGACGGTCTCTCACAGCTTCCCAACGGGACTCTTGCCGAATTCCTTGGTGAATTCCCTGTCTCTGCCGAAGCCGGAGGTCAGGCCGAATACGACGGTGAGGTTATTCGCGGAAGCGTCCTTAATGCCGGGACAGACGGGAAGGCTATCCTCTCCTCTTCAGGCTCCAGCGCAGATATCTATGTCAGCCCTATCGGAGAAGATCTCTCCATCCAGTTCCAGACAGACAACCTATACGGAGACCGCGAACTCGTCTGCGAGATGATCGATGCAGGCGACAATATCCGTATCCTGCTCTCCTCGCCTTTCCAGCGCCCGTCCGCAGGCGATCTTCCAGCCCTCTGCCTGGATGAATCTCAGCGCGAGGCGATTGCCGCGGGAATGCGCGCCGCAGGAGCCCAATATATCTCCGACACCCTCGTACGCTTCCTGCCGCGCCGCGAAGACCGCTTCCTGCGCCCGGAAGACATGACCCGCATCCATCTGGACGATTACAATCGCTTCCCCACCATCCAGGAGATAGTGGTGGAGATTCTACCAATGGTCCGCATCCGTAAACACTACGGGAAAAAGCAGGTCGAACTTGCCGTTCCCGACGGGGCAACTTCACGGCTGGTCTTCATGGACCACATCCTGGTGATGATGGACGGAGTCGTTATCCCCGATTTCGACCTGCTTCTGCCCCTCGACGCTATGCTCTTCGACGACGTTTACTACTTCAACGGACGCATAGTGATCGGAACAGCCACCTTCAACGGAGCTATCAACTTCGTCAGCAAGAAAAATTACGTCACTGCCCTCGATTTCCCGAGCAGCGTCTGCGTGGTAGACTATAAGGGAACGCGTTATCCTGTCGCTTATCTTGGAGACGCGCCCTCTAAGGAAGATCCGAGACAGCTCCTTTACTGGCATCCAGCCCTCCTCCATGAGGAAGGAGACAGCGAGCGCGTAGTCCTGACTGCGCCCGACTATCCCGGCCGCTTCTGCGTCGTGGCTGAAGGCCTTACGCCAGACGGCAGGGCGGTAAGGGCCGTCGCCCACTTTGAAGTGCGATAATTCACAAGTTTTCCGTAACTTTGTGGAATAAATAACGCGATATTTATGTCCGAACAGAAATTCAGGGTCGAATCAGACCTTCTCGGCGAACTCAACGTTCCCGCAGACGCCTACTACGGTGTCCAGACTCAAAGAGCCCTCGATAATTATAAGATCTCTACCACACATATGCTCGATTACCCCGAGTATATCATCGCAATCGCATATGTGAAGATGGCCGCGGCGGAAGCCAACGCCCGTCTGGGTGTGCTCGACCGTAAGATCGCAGACGCAATCGTAGCCGCCTGCAAGGAAATCGTAGAGGGCAAGTTCCACGACCAGTTCCCTGTAGACATGATGCAGGGCGGTGCCGGAACTTCGGTCAACATGAACGCCAACGAGGTGATCGCCAACCGCGCCCTCGAGCTCATGGGCCACAAAAAGGGCGAGTACCAGTTCTGCTCCCCCAATGACCATGTCAACTGCGCCCAGAGTACCAACGACGCCTACCCTACCGCTTTCCGCTATACCTTCGTAAGGATGGACAGGAAGCTCCAGGCTTCGCTCCAGCAGCTCATCGACGCCTTCCGCGCAAAGGGCGAAGAGTTCAAGGACATAATCAAGATGGGCCGCACCCAGCTCCAGGATGCAGTTCCTATGACCTCAGGTCAGGAATTCAACGCTTTCGCCGACAACCTCGAAGAGGAACTCGCGAACCTTACCCGTAACGCCGTTCTTCTGAAAGAAATCAATATGGGTGGAACCGCCATCGGAACCGGCCTTAACGCTGTTCCCGGCTTTGCCGAGCTCTGCACCAAGCTCCTTTCCGAGTTCTCCGGTGACGACTTCTCCGTAGCGGCCGACCTGGTCGAGGCTACGCCTGATACGGGAGCATACGTAAGCTACTCCGCTGCCCTCAAGCGCCTTGCCGTGAAGCTCTCGAAGACCTGCAACGACCTTCGCCTCATGGCTTCCGGTCCGCGCTGCGGCCTCGGAGAGATTAATCTCCCGCCCATGGCCCCGGGTTCCTCGATCATGCCCGGAAAGGTCAACCCGGTTATACCCGAAGTTACTAACCAGGTATGCTTCAAGGTGATAGGAAACGACACCTGCGTCACCTTCGCCGCCGAGGCCGGCCAGCTCCAGCTCAACGTGATGGAGCCCGTCATCGCCCAGAGTATCCTCGAGAGCCAGACCTGGCTCATGCATGCGATGGACACCCTCCGCGTGAAATGTATCAACGGAATTACCGTCAACGCAGAACACTGCTACGAGATGGTTAAGAATTCGATCGGTATCGTTACCGCCCTGAATCCTTACATCGGCTACAAGACCTCTACCAAAGTTGCCAAGGAAGCCCTTGCGACCGGTCGAAGCGTCTACGATCTGGTCCTGGAACACGGCTACATGTCGAAGGAAAAGCTCGACGAAGCCCTCGATCCCGCGGCCATGACCGCCTCACACGAACTTTTGAAATAGTCATGCCCGGCCACGACCGGGCATCTTATTCTTGGGGGTACTCCGAAAGGAGTTGAGAGAGTCCCATTGAACCTGACGCGGCTAATACCGCCGTAGGAAAGTAGAATATGAACTCATTACTTATTGCTGCCCTCGCAGCGCTCGGCGCGCTTGCGCCAACCGATTCCCTTAAAACCGAACGCATAGACAGCGTGGTGGTCTCATCAGGCTGGGCTTACTATCAAACTCCTGTTACTGAAACTACAGTTTGGAGTCTCGGACTAGCTGGTTCGAACCCTATTAATTCTCTCCCGATGACGCTGTCATTGCAACCTTCCGTCGTAACGACGAATGAAGGCGGTACCGGCCTTGGGTATTCAAAGATGACAGTCCGCGGCTCAAAGGGTTCGCAGATCAACGTCACTCTGAACGGCATTACCTTGAATGATTCCGAGTCGCAGGAAGTGTTCTGGGTTAATATACCCTCTCTTTCGAGGATACTCCACTCTGCTCAGTTACAGCGCGGTCTCGGAACCTCCGTCAGCGGTCCCGGAGCATTCGGAGCAAGTCTTAATTTAGAGGAAGATAAATGGGATCTTGGACGTTCAGCATTCATCGATTTCTCATATGGATCGTTCAACACTTCTATGACGACGGTCTCTTTTGATACCGGCACTTCTAATAAAGGTTTCAGGGGCTATGGCGCTTACTCAAAGGGAATTACTGACGGTTATATCCGCAATGCTTTCGGCGATGTCCATAAGTAAACTTCCTATGCCCATTCTGCGGAATTTTTCAAGCACGGCAAAATCCACGATCTCGGGATATCCCTTTCCGCCGAAAGAACCCCACTCCGAATCGGGATAAACATTTATATAGCCTGCGGGCGAATTTTTATAAAGCGCGGTCAGCGGGATACATTTCCCGTTTTCCATGTCATTTATTCTCATAAAGAATTTATCGGGGGATGTGTTCCAGCCCTGCCTGTTTTCCTCGGTGCCAGACTCTACGAGCAGCTCCATTAAGCAAAGATACCTTTCTGGATTCCCTGAAGCTGTGTTCCGTTGGCTGAATAAACTTCCTTTACTTCATTTTCTCCCTCAGCCTGCACGTTTTCTACTGCATCAACGAGAGGATTCATAACTGACAGTTGTGAACCATTTGCAATTTTCTTGGTTTCAGCTAAAAGGGTACCATCGGTAGAGAGTCCAAGACAGTAGTCCTCACCTGCAACCGCCGGCAACAGAACGCCTTCTGGACTTACAGCAAAATTCGTTGAACCAGCAACGACGACATTTCCAAGATAGATGATAGCATCGGTAGTCTCACGGTATTTCGCATTCATATTAGGCATATCATCGCGCTTTGCGCCTGTAATTGCAGCCCACTTTACATCGTATGTACTTGCATCAAGACAAGCTACAAACTGATCGCTCCAAAGGTCTGGCACCAGAGTATCCATGAACGGCAGCGGAGTAGATACATTACCTACTACATACAAATTACCGTTTTCAACAAACATTTTCTTGATTATATCACTGATATACATACGCTCGGTAGAAGCAGGAGTGAACTGTTTTACTGTCACTTCATCGGAAATACGAACCAACAGAGCTCCATAGACATCCTTCTCGAAAGTGTAATCTGTAGAATTGCTGCCCACTGTTAGGGTATTGGTATTGGCAGCAGTGATACATACATGCAGACCCTTTGCATCTGCAGTCATTCCGATGCTGAATGGACCAAAATTACTGTCTGCAATTTCCTTATCACCCTTGAAAGTCAGAACCTGTTCTACAGTAGTTCCATCCCATGCAATCACACCAAGACAGAGAGCATCATAAACAAGTCCTTCACCTGCGAATATGTTACCATCCACATTAATTGAACCAGCATTATATCCACCTCTGAATGTAAAGCTGACATAAACCTTACCACCCTGCACTGCGATGGCAGTAGGATTCACCATCATATCCGATCCCTCTGTATATTTGTCTGCAGCTTTTGAGTTTGCATGAGGACGGATAGGCAATACAGCCTGCAAAACTCCGCTAGTATTATACTTAGCAACAAAGGCATTCACCATATCGTGAGT
>CAJOJC010000044.1 GCA_905234775.1 uncultured Bacteroidales bacterium
TGGCCCTCTCGCTCGAGATGCCCGTACGCTTCGCCCAGGGCGAATATGCCCGCATGGACGAGACCGCAACCGAGCTGAAGGATCTGCTCTTCGAGCGCAAGGAGTGCCGCGATTTTTATTTCTCCTTCCTCCATGAATACTGCGAGTACCTCGTCCATATCGGCAAGGTATCCGAAGCCATGCTCGAAGCGCGCGCGATGGAGCGACTGGCCTCCGGCGAACGCCGCCCCATCGGTAAGATGTACTCCTACCGCATCGTGGGCCTCATCCACAGTTCGCGCGACAACCACTTCCTCGCCATCCGCAACCTTGAAAAGGCCGTCCGCTACTGCCGCGACGCCCGCGCAGAACAGGATCTCCCCAACCTCTTCATTCTTCTGGCGCAGGAAAACGTGGAGATGAAGAATTTCGCCGAGGCTGAGAATTACGTAGCCCAGGCTGAGGAATACGAGCGCTTCTTCCCCACCCTCCACATCAAAGTCCTCATGACGAGGGCTTACCTCTACTACACAGACAAAGAACTCGATATGTTCTGGGACGCCTATTCCGCTCTGGCTGCAGACCCTCTCTACAATGTCCAGACAGACGCTGATTCGCGTACGGGGCTCGATATCGCATATCTCCGCTCCCGCGGACTGTTCGAAGAAGCCCTCGCAAAGGCAGAATCTCTCGGCACCCTCCGCGGGCGGCTCGAACATAAGCAGATTCTCTATGCGGAGTTGGGAGACTACAGCAACGCCTACGACAATCTCGCCCTTTTGATGGACGAAAAGGATTCCACATACATCAAGGTTCAGAACGAAGACCTCGCCATCCTCGACGCCGAGATGAACAATGCTCAGCTTCGCGAAGATGCTCAGAGGCTGAAGGCACAGAACCAGATGACTATCATGATAGGCTTCCTCGTTATGTTCGCAATCGCGTTCTTCGCGATCTTGTTCGGCCAGTGGAGGCTACGCGAGAACCTCGACGAGATGAGGCGTAAGAATAACCAGATGCTCGCGACCCGCCGCGCCTTCCAGAAGGCGATGGACGCAAAGGAGTCCGAAAACAATTACAAGATAAAGATCCTGCAGAACCGCAAGACCAATATGCTCAGATTATGAAAGCAAAAGATATATTCAAATACCACGGCTACGAACTCGCCGCGCTCGTTATTTTCCTTGCTGGCGCCACCCTCGGCATGCTCGGCCTTATCCAGAGGGTCCCGCTGGTGGTGGGCATACTCGGCATAGTCATACTCGCCTCCGGTCTTTTCTTCTTCTGCATCCGTTACACCTCGGAGAAGGTCTATAAGGAGTACTACAAGGACAGCTACGAAATCGAGCACGAAACCATCGAGGACGAGATTCGTAAATCAATGGCCTACCACCGCTATCAAGAAGCAGTGATAGGCCGATATGAGAGTGCCTGCCGTGATTTGGGCCTCGTCGACGAGCAGAAAGACTGGCTTCTGGACCTGCTTATGCAGGAGAAGGACAAGGTAGATGAAGAGCTCCGCTCCCAGGGCGGCGGCCGCATCTAGCGGACGCTGAAGCGGTAGATGCAGTTGTGGGTATAGACCTCGCCGGGCCTAAGGATTATTTCCCCGAAGTCAGGATGATTGACCGCATCCGGGAAGCGCTGGGTCTCCAGCGCGAGCGAAGCGCGGTATTCGTCGCCGGTGAAGAAGTTTCCGCTGTAGAACTGCAGGCCGGGCTGGTCTGAGAATACCTCGAGATAACGGCCGCTCTTAGGGTCGTAGACGCTGCAGACAAATTCCACTCCGTAAGGGTCGGCTTTGTCGATACACCAGTTGTGGTCATAGCCGCGGGCGTTGCGAAGTTGCTCGTCGTCTGCGCCTATCCTTTCTCCGATTAGGTGATTCTCGCGGAAATCGAAGGGAGTTCCTTCTACGCGGGCGATCTTCCCGGTAGGAATGCTCTCTGCGTCGATAGGGATGTAATGGGAAGCCTTGATTCTCATTACATATTCCTCTACACTCCCCTTTCCGTCGCCGCGAAGGCAGAAGAACGGATGGTGGGTAAGATTTACCGGAGTAGCCTTATCTGTAGTAGCCGAATAGGTAATCTTGAATTCGTTAAGCGAATTGACGAGGTAAGTCATCTTGATATCGAGGTTGCCGGGATAGCCCTCGAGGCCATCGGGATGGAGAAGATGGAAAACGATGGAGGTGTCGTTGCGGGAAACGACATCCCATACGAGATTGTCCACTCCCTTGAAGCCGCCGTGGAGGGTATTGTGTCCGTTATCATTGATCGGAGTATTGTACTCGACTCCGTCTACCTCGAAGCGGGCTCCGCCGATACGGTTGGCCACTGGGCCTACACAAGCTCCCAGGAAACGCTCTCCTTCGGGATTTACGTACTCCTCAGGGCTCTCATGACCGATAACGATGTTGGCGATATTACCCTCGCGGTCGGGCGCGGTAAGCGACATCACCCTTGCGCCGAAATTAGTCACCTTCAGGCTGATATCTCCAGCCGAAATTTCGTAGGTCTTGAGTTCCTGTTTGCAGGCCATCACAGACAGCGCCGCGAGAAGCAATACGATTGACTTTTTCATTTTATCCATCCTTTAATAGATTCCGCTTTTACCTTGAACCAGTTGTTGGAACTGTCTTCCAGAAGACGGTATTCGTGGTGATTGCCCCAGGAAGCGGGAGCATCTGATATAGACATATCTTCCCCGGTATCGTTCGAGATGTAAGGTCCTATCATGCTCTGCCAGCCGCGTATGCGGTAGGCGCTTGCGGCCTGACCGGTCCATGGATTGTCTACAGACGAGAAATCACTGAGATAAGAGGTGTATTTGTCGCGGAATTCGCTTATTTCCAATATCTTGCTTATAAGAGGACACTCACTTATACCCCAATGGTACGGATCCTGACGGCCGGAGTCGCTCTGGGCTCCTACGTTGTGGGAAGTTCCCAGAGTGTTGTCGTAGTCGTAAGGCAACATGTACACTTTATAGTGATAGGGATCGCGACTGTTGAAATACAGATAGTAGTTGTTCATATTATTCCAATAGTCGTCCCAGTGGCCCAAGGCTATATTTGCAGCGTACATCTTAAGGAGCAAATCAACATCCATCACCTGGGATATCCACTGTTTAAAATCATCGCCATTAAGGCGGACGATCCTGGTAATGAAATCCTTTATCTGCTCTTTTGCGGGAGCGAAGTTGGCGGGGTCTTCATCCTTCAGGTCATAGGGATATGAATCCGAGGAATTGTCGTCCTGATGAAAACGCCAGTTGTCAGTATTGCTGAGATTGGCTCCCCAACCGCACTTCCAGAGCCATCCATCGTCCCCTCCGAACTGCTCCGAGCGGCGTTTGATATATCGCTTGTCGATAGATTCTATCATAAGATAGACCCCAAAATAGACAGGAGCGTCTTCTCCTATATTGAAGTACAGCCTGCACCACGAAGTCATCGGAGCGGTCCATACTCCATATTTTGCGAGAAGATCGTAGCTATAGTGTTCCCTTATGTATGTCGGGTCCTCCTTGGCATATTTCAGATTGACACGGCGTATTCCTTCGAAACTGCCGGAATTCGAGAATATGCGGGTACTGAGACCGAAGTGGACGCGGCGCCAATGCGGGTCGGTAGCGCTGTGGTTTTGTCCGTTCCAACCTTCAGGTCTACGACGGGAGGTGTTTCCCCTGAGCCTCAGACCTACCTTTTGGCATACGATATTACGGTCCTCGTCCTCGATCTTCACCTCCTTGCATTCAACATATGCGTGAGTGGCGTTGTCCTCGTCGTAGTAATTAAGCAGTTTGTTCCACTCTGCGGGAGTGATAGAAATGCTGAGTTTGGGGACTTTAGTCTCGTCGAAGAATTCCCGGGCCTGTTCGAAGGTCCCCTTCTTCTCCGTATCCTTATCTACGATCACATCCTTCCCGCACGAAACCGCTGCGAGAAACACTATGAAGATGAGGAATAAACGTTTCACTGTCGAGCAAATTTACTCTTTTTTTCCTTAACTTAGTACTCGTATGAAGACCACGCTCCTCTTGCTGCTATCCCTGATTCCGTTCGTGAATCCCTTTGTAGGAACTGACGGACACGGCCACACCTTCCCCGGTGCCGCGTATCCCTTCGGCCAGATCCAGCTCAGTCCGGACACCCGCCCCAATCCCGGCGACTGGGACGGCTGCAGCGGCTATCATTATTCAGACAGCATTATCTACGGTTTCTCTCATACACACCTAAGCGGTACAGGCTGCGACGACTGGTGCGACATCCTCGTCGTCCCCGGAGGAAAGCCGTCCCGCTTCAGCCACTCTCGCGAAAAGGCCTCGCCCGGCTACTACGAGGTCTGGCTGGAAGACACGAAGGTCCTTGCCAGACTCGCTACCGGCCGGCGAGGCGCCATCCACGAATACACGTTCGCCCATGAGGCCGAAATAGCGATAGACCTGCGCCACCGCGACCCCCTCGAAGACTGGTCGCTCGAATTCGAGGGCCGGAGCTGCCATGGACACCGCACCTCGAGCAGCTGGGCCCGTCATCAGCAGGTCCACTTCTACATGGAGTTTTCAGAGCCCCCGACCAGCGCCGAAGTCGGCGACGCCCGGGCAACGGTCCGTTTCCATGGCAGGAAAATCGCCGTCCGCGTAGGGATCTCCTCCGTTTCGTGGGAAAACGCCCGCGAGAACATGCTGAGCGAGCGCCCCAAGTCGCTGAAGGCCCTTCGCCGCTCGACCGAAAAAGCCTGGAACGCCTACCTATCGAAGCTCGAAAGCCCGTACAATGACCGTGAACACAAAACGCGCTTCTACACCGCCCTCTATCATACCGCGATCCACCCCTCGCTCTATTCCGATTCCAACGGCGAATACCGGGGCATGGACGGCCTTGTCCACACAACCGACGGCTGGGACCGCTATACCGTTTTCTCGCTCTGGGACACCTTCCGCGGACTCCATCCCCTGCTTACCGAGATCGAGCCCGAACTCACGGTCGATTTCATCCGCTCGATGCTGGCGATCTACGACGAAGCGGGCAAGCTCCCAGTCTGGGAACTCTCTGGCTGGGAAACCAACTGCATGATCGGCTACAACAGCGCCCCGGTGATAGCAGACGCCATCGCCCGCGGCCTGCAGGGCTTCGACTATGAGAAAGCGTTCGAGGCGCTGGTTGCCTCGGCCCATAATCCCGCCTTCGGCATGGACAGTTTCCGCCGCAACGGCCTCGTGCTGGCCGACGACGAACATGAGAGCGTATCGAAGACACTCGAATACGCTTTTGACGACTGGTGCGTGGCTCAGGTCGCGCTCATGCTCGGCCATACGCGCGAGTACGAGCAGTTCATGACCTCCGCCCAGTATTGGAAGAACGTGCTCGACCCGCAGACCCTTTTCATGCGCCCTCGTCTCAACGGCCGCTGGCTTACGCCCTTCGATCCGCGCGAGGTCAACAATCACTATACGGAGGCCAATTCGTGGCAATACAGCTTTTTCGTGCCACAGGATATAGCGGGGCTGGCTGCGGCGCTCGGCGGGAAGCGGGCCCTCGAAACGCGGTTAGACGCCCTTTTCTCGGCCCCCGAACAGACTACCGGCCGGACCCAGGCAGACATCACCGGCCAGATCGGGCAATATGCCCATGGCAATGAACCCAGCCACCACATAGCGTGGCTCTACGATGCCGTCGGCCGGCCGGACAAGCGCCAGGCGATGGTAGACCGCATCCTCGAGACGCTTTATTCGAGCGGCGCGGACGGTCTCTGCGGCAACGAAGACTGCGGGCAGATGAGCGCATGGTACGTGCTCTCCTCGCTGGGGCGCTACCCGCTCTGCCCGGTATTGTCATCCCCGACCCTCCCCTCTTCGTCATCCCCGACTCGATCGGGGATCTTGCCGATCGTGACCAATCCGGCGTTCGTGATGGAAAACGACATGTTCGCGGACTCGCTCAGCGTTTCTCTTATCGGCGAGGGGACGATCCGCTACACGGTCGCAGGCGGACCGGCTCAGATTTACGACGGGCCGTTCACCGTTCGCGAGGCGTGCGAGCTGACTGCATGGTCGGAGAAAGACGGCCGGAAGAGTTTCGTCACCCGCAGCAAGGTCAGGCAGGTGCTTCGCGACCGCGCGATAGCGATCAGGTCCCGCTGCAGCCGGCAATATAATGCCGGCGGGCCCGAGGGACTGATCGACGGGGCGCGCGGTACGCTCAACTGGCGCACGGGAGGCTGGCAGGGCTACCAGGATACAGATTTCGAGGCCGTGCTCGACCTGCTCGAGGAGCGCCCGATTTCCGAGATAGGGGCTGGTTTCTGCCAAGACGCGAGGTCATGGATATGGATGCCGCGCTACGTAGAGTTCAGCGTCTCTACAGACGGTTCGTCATATACCAGTGTGGGGCGTTTGGAGTCCCCGGTAGATTCAACCGATATGACGGTCCAGATTTGGGATGCCGTTCTTCCCGTTTCCTGCAGCGCCCGATATATTAAAGTATACGCTAAGAATATAGGCACTATCCCCGACTGGCACCCTGGCGCCGGATATCAGGGATATATCTTCACCGACGAATTTTGGGCAAAAACAGAATAGTTATGAAACATATTTCCGTCTTGGCTTTAGCTCTCCTGTTGATTGGAGCATGTTCAGAAAAACCTGTTGAGAAGGTCCTTGCAGTCCCATCCGGGCTGGCAGTTACGGACTCTACCGAGACTTCCGCTACCGTTAAATGGGATCCGGTGGAGGGGGCCGAAAGCTACCGCTGGGCTGTCCTGGGTAAGGATTGTGTTCTTCGCGGATTCGGTCCTGACACTACCCTGGACCTGTTGAATCTTCCGGCCGGGACCCATTTCACATTCAGCGTCAGGAGCGAGGCCGGATTGGTGGTTTCAGAATGGGCAGAGATTGATTTTTATACCGTTAAGACTCCAGAGCCGCCGATTACTCACTCTATTCCTGCAGTCTTTATCGGGGATTCGATTACTGAAATATGGCCTTCGAAGGATCCTAGCTTTTTTAATTCCCATCACTATATGGGCAAAGGCATAAGCGGCCAGACCTCAAGGACAATCGCCGCGCGTTTCAAGAACGATGTCGTGAAGAACGATCCTTATGTCGTACATATATTGTGCGGCACCAACGACGTGGCTGAAAACGACGGCTATTATGTAGAAAGCAGCGCTATCCTGGCCAATATAGAGAAGATGGCGGACCAGGCTGAAGAAGCAAAGATTAAGGTTGTCGTCGGCGCTATCCTCCCCGCGACTAAATTCTGGTGGTGGGCAGACGACTGGAAACCTTCGAAGTCGGACGTCACTATCGATTCCCACATCCAGGAAGCCAACGCCCTTATCGAAGCCTGGTGTGCAGAACGCGGATATCCGTTTGTCGATTACTATGGTTTGTTAGTCGGCCCCGGCGCCACCTTCCCCGGCCCCTACTCCTACGACGGCGTCCACCCCGACACCGCCGGCTTCCTTAAGATGGACTCATTAGTCCAACCCATCATCGAACAACTCCTCGAAGGAGCCGTACTATAAAATAACGCCAGGCCTTCCGCCTGGCGTTTTTCGTAGCCCCTAGTGACATAATATCGAACCTTTTTCTGGAGGACCTGGAGAAGATCTGGGAACTCAAAAAGTGGATCCCAGACCCTTGTAATCTACATTTACACTATCTAAAATCTGACAACCTAGAGGAAGAAAAGCTTTAATCAATAGGCTGATATTTCACTTGGGATACACTATTCATTCTGACTTCTTTTTTGCCGATTCGTGGATTAATAGTACCTTTACGGCAACTTGTACAGAGTGGATGGGCTGACACTCGCGATGGTCGCTTGTATGCAAGATTTGTAAATAAAAGTATTTATTTATAAACATAATTGATGAAAAAGGCCATTTTGCTTCAGATAGTATTGATCCTCTCGACTATTTCCGCCCAGGCGCAGGAGAACTGGAAGGATTCAAGATTCTCGTGGAGAGCAGGGCTATCTGTGAGTTTAAGCACATATATGCAAAACGACTATGGTGGAGAAGGCCCCACCTATGATGTCGGATTGGCGGAAAGGTATGGACGTTACCACGGGAAAGTCTATTCCTTTTTCCCTGTTTCTGCCGATATCAATTACAAATTGTTCAAGTTCCTCGACCTCTCTGCCGGGCTCAGCTGGATTCCTATGTGGGGTGATGTGTATGATTCTTATGATGCCACCGAAGGACATACTGTTTTTGCGAACAGTTTTATCCTGATGCCTTCTATAAGGATAAGGTATTTTACAGAGGGAAAAGGATTCATTTATTCCTCCGCCGGTTTCGGAGTCGGATTCCACTTTAACAGGAGCGACTCTGAAATGACTGGTGAAGATCACTGGTGGTATCACAATGATTACATTCTTGACAAGGGGAAGAACTCCATTACTAAGCAATTGGAGATAGTCTTACTTGGAATAAAATACGGTCCGGTGTTTTGGGAAGGAGGCCTCGGCTCCAAGTTCTGGGGATACGGAAGTCGTTTTGGTGTTGAATTCAATTTTTAGGCAGCTATGAAAAAGATTATTATACTATCGGCTATAGCTATGGCTGCCATCTCGTGCGAGATTCAGCAGCCAAATGGTCCCAAGGTGAGCGATAAGTCTCTAAAGGAGGAACTCAGCACCCTATGTATGTTTGCCACCGTAGAACCTATCCGTGCTTTAGAAATTATTATTGAACAAGGGGGTAAGGCTGTGAACAATGATGACTTGGATATCGGACAATATACTCATCCTGTGGCTGATAAATGGCAACTGATTGCGCAGTGGTGGGAAGGAGGTCCGGACCGTCAATGGCTGGTAAAGGCAACAAGTCCCATCAGTTTTACGAAGGGCGATGATGGCTCTTGGATTATTGACTATCAAGGGGATGGAATGGAATATGCCTACTATACAGATCTGATATACAAGACCGTTGCAATACCCATTGAAGGCGGGTGGCGATTGTCAACGACAGGGAAGATAATTGACACTGATGGTTATGCGATGGAATTCGGAACGGATGATAACACACTTATCACCAGAGTTGAGGATAATGGCCACTACAAAGAATGGTATTACTCCCTCACAGGGCCCTACTCTTTCACTATTACAAAGAATGGCGAGATTATAGATCAGGTTAGTGGCCGTGCTGATACTGAAGAATACTCCGTACTATTCTATTCCGATTATCTTCACTATTCAGTTGGCCGTTTCTACGCTACCGAATAATAGTCCAAGTGGCAATAGAAAAAATCGAACCTCCCGCTTTCGCGCCCTATCAATCTAATAATCAGACATCTACACAATAAAACAAAAAGTGGATTCCAGACCCTTGTAATCCATATTTACACTATCTAAAGCCTGATGATACGGAAGAAATATAACCTTCCACAATAAACAATTATTCCACTTGGGGGTACAACTTGGTTTTGGGCTTTTGATAATAATTACTACCTTTGCAGCGAGATAATAAACCGTGATACGGATGGACAAAGGGTAGCGCGAAGTCCCCGCCAGCTTAATCCTCGCTCTTGAAGTAATTCCGCCACGTAGTCTTGGGGCAAAGTTAACAGGAGGTCAATTGGCCTCCTGTATTTTTGTCTTGGCAGTATCGATAGCAGTAATACAATATTGAACTTTTTTCTTATCGCTTTGTTTAACACCAACCATCATTTTTACCAAACCAATTCCTGGGCAGTTGTAGGACATTCGTAACATACTCTTAAAACCTTTCTGGTTTTTCTTTTTCGGATTTGCCGGCGTGGTTTCTACTAATACGGCATTTGTTAAGATGGCATCTAATTGAAGCACCGCTAGAGTAGATAGGTATGTCATCGATGCCTGCCCCGCAGTTTCCTCTAATGAAACATAACGAATGTTTATATCGTCTTTGAGGTTAAAGTTGTATTTCTTCGCTTCTGGATTACGCTTCTTCCAGTCGTGGTAAAATGATAGAATAATCTGGTGACGACCGCGACGTTCTTCTGTTGAATCTCCTGTAGGGATATCATCTTCGGTAATAATACCATCCTTTTCATAAGGAGCGATGGGAATCTCACTCAAATCCGGTTCCTCAATGTAGCCTACGAGCAACTCAAATGGCACGGCCATCACGTCTGCTGCCTTGTAGATGGTCTCTAGATTCTTGGATTTGAACAGAGCCTTCACATTCTGCTTCCGAATTCCCATCTTTCTGGCGAACTCTACTTTGGTCATCCCAATCTTCTCCAGCAGCGCCTCTCCCTTTGCTTCAAAGTATATCTGATTCATAATAATTCATTTTTTGTAAAGGTAATAATTATTTATTACCCCGACAACATAATAATCCACTTCCCCATGGCTACAAAAAAGGCCCGCCGCATGGCGAGCCTTTCTTGTAGCCCCTAGTGGAATCGAACCACTATTTAAGGTTTAGGAAACCTCCGTTCTATCCGTTGAACTAAGGAGCCGCGTCTAAAAAAGAGCGATTATTCAGCGCTCTTCTCAATGATCT
>CAJOJC010000045.1 GCA_905234775.1 uncultured Bacteroidales bacterium
GTTCTCGATGTCGGAGCTCGAAAGGAAGTCGATATTGTCCACGAAAGTTCCGTCCACCACATACAGAGGAGTTGCGTAATCGCTGATGGAGCCCACACCGCGGACCTTGACGGTCGGAGAGGCTCCCGGAGCGCCGCTGTTGATGATCTGCACGCCGCTGACCATACCCTGCAGGGCGGACATAGGGTTGGAGGAAATCTGCTTGCTGAGTTCCTCGCCTTTCACAGTCACGATAGGAGCAGTCAGGTCTTTGGATTTCTGTGTGCCGTAACCCACGACCACCACTTCTTCGAGAAGAAGGTTGTCCGGGTACATGGTCACGTCAATCACGGTCTTGCCTTCCACCGGGACTTCAACGTCTTTGAAGCCGTAGAAGGAGAAGACAAGAACTGCGTTCGCGGGCACCTTGATGGTGTATGCTCCATCGAGATCCGTGACCGTGCCGTTTGAAGTGCCTTTCTCGAAGACTCCTGCTGACATCTGAGGCCAGCCCTGGTCGTCGAGCACGGTACCCGTCACGGTGATAGTCTGGGCGAAGGCCGCCGCGGAAATCAGAGCAAACGCGATAATAGTTGCTAAACGCTTCATTGGTTAATTGGTTATTTGTTGTTGTAGTATAATCCTAGTTCCTCCAGACCGTCCGCAATCTCCGGCGCGCTCATAAAGAGTTTCCAGAGAAGGCCGCTGCGATAGTTTTCAATCATCACCGCAATCGGCCCCTGGTCTATCGCCAGATAACTCTTCACGACACGCTTGTCTTTGGGCATCGACGGGTTATAAGCGTCGTAGAAACCCATCGGTCCGAAGAGATCGTCTCCCAGATCGTCATAGAGGTGATGCATGCACTTTAGCGACTCCTCAGGGGTGTAGACGATTGAAGAAATCGCCGCCGTCGGGGAGACCGTGCCGTTTTCATCAGGAGTGCCCGGATGGTGCGAGCAGTATCCGACCTTGGGATCGTCCGAAGACGTGAAGCCCCACAAGTCAGCACCGTAGCCTTTCCAGCCCTTGGGATTCTCTATTGCGTAGTTGTAGTGAATCAAAGCGTGAGCGCGGCCTCTTTCATAGTAATCAGTCAGGCCGTCGGTCAAGCCACGGGGATCCAGTCCGAGGAAGGAATAGTGAGTAAAGAAAAGCGGCCCGCCGTACTCCATTCCTATCGTCAGAGGAATTCCATAGTATGACTTGCCGTTGTAGTAATAGGTCGAGTTCTTATAACAAGACTCATAGACTTTTCTGCTGATGGGATGGGTGGGAGAAGATGCCGCCAGCACATAGGCGATGAAACATTCGTCATAGCCCTTGATGCGATGGTTCATCTTCCAGCCGTAGTTTTTGGACCAGTGCCAATAGAGCGAATCGGTTCCCTGCGTGTACCAGTCCCACTCCATTCCGCGCCAAAGTTCATCTGCCCTACGGGCCAGTTCGGGCGCGCTTTCCTCGAAGTACTGCCTCATCGTCAGGAGGCCCTGAGCGAGGAAGGCTGATTCAACGAGGTCTCCCCCATCGTCGTACTTGCTGAACGGATAGACCTTGCCTGAGTTTCCGTCGTACCAATGCGCCCACATACCGTGGAAGCGCTCGCATTTCTCGAGGAAAGTCAAAGATTTGTCGAACAGATAAATGCCGTACTCGCGACTGAGGTATCCCCTTTCCATTCCGGCAATAATTGCCATAATACCGAAACCTGAACCGCCGGTGGTGACTATATCACCCATCGTGTTGTTGGACCGCTCGCGCGCAAGACCGGTGTTCGGTTCGGAAAAATCGGTGAAATAAAGGGTGGTACGCCTCTGAACAGAGTCAATCAGAGCCTCATCAGACACAACAACACCAGCCCTGCGATTGCCACAGGAAGAAGCTAATACCAGAGATGCTGTTATCAGCAGGAAAAAGATCGAATTCTTAAACAAACGGTCTGTTTTGTGTTATTGCGCCACAAATATAACGAAACCTTTCGAAATATCCTAATGCGCCTGTGCGCGCACCAGCTCGGAAACGCCGCAGGAGTTGAACGCCTCCACGGCGAACCAGTATTCCTGATCCACGGCGAGCGACGGGAGAAGAAGGTGGTCTTCGCCGTAAACCATCCAGGTGCTGTAGAGTTTATCCGGTGCAATTCCCCAGAAGACGTTATAGCCCTGGGCGGTCGGATCCAACTTCCAGGAAATCAAAGCATTGCGGCGGTCGGCGCAGCGCTCGGCGCGGACATCCTCCGGGGCGGCAGGGGCCTCGCCGGAGCCCAGGCCGAACACGCGGATCTCGGAAATAGCCAGACTCGGCGCAGACACCTCAATGTTGCGATAGCGCACGAAACGGGCTTTTACTGGATGGCGTAACTGAATGTAGGCGTTAGGCGCATCTCTATCGGATTTAGACCTGTTTTCGAGCACGAACCATTTGACACCATCCAGGCTTCCCTCCAGGACATAGCGCTGCCTGAGGCCCTTCGGACGACCGTAGAGCCCGGTATTATGGTCGAAATAGTTGATCTGCAAAGCATAAACGCTAGCCACATCTTCCAGATCGATGACAGCCCATTCGCTGCGACCGTTAGAGGCTGCCAGCCAGTAGGTCTTGCAGTTTTCGTCTGTTAGGTTCGAGGGCTCGAAGGTCGCGGAAGTCTCCGGCCGGTTCCATGGCGCGAAGCCCTGGGCCTCGGCTGCCCTGCCAGCTTGGAACGAAGAAGCGCTGACCGGCTTGCCATACGAAAGGAGCATCCAGCCCGCAAACTCACCCTGCCTGCCCGGCTCAGAGGGCGCAAAGTGTGGATAATCGCCGAAACGGGTGTTGCACCACATTACGCCGTCGCCGTCGAAGAAGGTCGGGAAGGCGCAGAGCCTGCGTTCCCAGTTGACTATGGCCGAGAGCGACATGGAACCGTAGTGCCACCACTGACCGCCGGGGCCCTGGACAGTACTGCCATGGCCGGCGCCGCACATATAGCCGCCGGGCTTGTAGCTCACCGGGTTGTGGGCCTGATAGGTATACGGGCCGAGCGGGTCGGTAGCGGTATAGACGCCGTCACCGTAGACATTGAACTCGGTTCCGGGCGCGGCGTACTGCATGTAGTAGGTTCCGTCGTGCTTGGTAAGCCATGGTCCTTCGATGTAGGCCGCAATCCGCGTATCGGAATGGTTCTGGCCGAAGCGCTCCCAGCCGTGGCGCTCGCCGTCGGCGTTGAAAAGTTCAACCGTCTGCCCTGCTACGAGAAAACGGTCGTGCATGTCGAGCTTCTTACCCCGAATCGGGTAGACATTGGACGAGCCCCAGAACATGTAGGCCTGAGCGTTGTCGTCGATGAAGAGGGCCGGGTCCTGCAGGTCATGTAAAATCGCCGGCACGGCCTCCCACTTCCCCGATGCCGGGTCGTCGGAATAGAGTATGCTCATCGAGCCGGAAGGGTCGCCGCACACGTAGAGCAGCGAATCGCGGTAGTTCCATGCCGCCGGGGCGTTGGATCCCTGGGGATACCAGGTGCTGGCAGGTTCGACAAATTCCCATTTCGTCAGGTCCTTTGAGTGCCAGTAGCCCAGGCTGCGCGTCACGAACATGTAATATTCTCCGCGGAATTCCACTACGGCAGGGTCTGCTCCAGACCGATAAGATAGATTCTGGTCGGAGTTATAGACCATGTAGGTATAGTCTATGTCCAGCGGATTGCAGTAGGTCTGCGGTTTAGTGCAAGCAGCCAGGGCGATAAGGCCGAGGACTAACAGGTATGTGGGTTTCATATTTCCAAAGATAGCCATTTTTTATTATCTTTGCTGCGCTTAATTATGAAGACAAGTACTATAACCTCAGCCTGTTACCTGGCTATGGTACGCCGCGGATGCGCGCATTTGAGCGCGAGCAAGGAAGTCATCAACGACCTAAATGTCTTCCCTATTCCGGACGGCGACACAGGCGACAACATGTTCATGACAATCAATTCAGGTTGCCAGAACGCCACCCTCACCGAATCTCTCGGCGAAACAGCCAAATCAATATCATCAGGAATGCTGCTCGGCGCCCGCGGCAACAGCGGCGTTATCCTCTCGCGCATCTTCGCCGGCATCGGCAAGGGCCTCGAGGGGGTCGGGACGGCCGATCTCCCCGCCTTCAAAGCCGCCATGGCCGCGGGCGTGGAAGAGTCCTACAAAGCCGTCTCCGTGCCGGTGGAAGGCACCATTCTCACCGTGTTCCGCGAGGGAGTGCAAAAAGCCGCCGAAAAGCCCGCCGACACGCTCGAAGAGTATTTTGCGGCCCTTATCCCTGAGATGGAAGTGTCCCTCGAGCACACGCCCGACCTGCTCCCCACCCTCAAGGAAGCGGGAGTGATCGACAGCGGCGGCGCGGGCATCCTTTCCATCGTGCGCGGTATGGCCGAGGCGCTGGACGCTACGGACGATGTGGAACTGCCGGACAACCCGGCTCCCGAGTCCGCCCATGGCCCCGTGAACCTGAATGCCTTCACCGAGAACGACGAACTCGAATTCGGCTACTGTACCGAGTTCCTGCTGCGTCTGCAGACCTCCAAGGTCAACCTGGACACGTTCGATGTGGCAGAGATACGCGATTATCTGACCGCCGTCGGCGAATCGGTCGTCTGCTTCCGCGACGGCAGCATAGTGAAGGTCCATGTGCACACGCACACTCCGGGCGACATCCTCAATCACTGCCAGCGCTGGGGCGAGTACCTCACGCTCAAGATCGAGAATATGGCCCTGCAGCACAACGAGACCCAGATCAAGAAGGCCGCGGCCGAGCCTGACTTCAAAATCAAGAAGAAATACGGAGTGGTCACAGTTGCTTCCGGTGAAGGCATCGTGAATACCTTCCTCGAGGCCGGCGCGGACGAAGTGATACGCGGCGGGCAGACCATGAACCCCTCGGCCCAGGATTTCATCGACGCGTTCAAGCGCATCGGCGCCGAGACCGTGTTCGTCTACCCCAACAACTCCAACATCGTGATGACAGCCCTTCAGGCCGCCAGCATGTTCGAGGACTCGAAGGTGATAGTCATCCCCACCAAGACCATAGGCGCCGGCTATGTCGGAATCGCGTCGCTTGACAAGAGCGAGAAAGACGTGGACGCGCTGGTCGAGGCCCAGAAAGAGGCCGTCTCCGCCGTGACCTGCGGTATGGTCAGCAAGGCGAACCGCGACGCCGATATGAACGGCGTCGCCGTGAAAGAGGGCGACCATATCGCCATCTGCGGCGGCGAGATCGTCTGCGACTGCCCTGCCGCTTCGGATGCCCTCCTGACTCTCTGCGAGAGCGTAGAGGCCGGCGACCACGATGTGGCGATAGTATTCTTCGGAGAAGATGTCTCCTCTGAAGAAGCGGACAAGGTATCCGCGGCCCTCCAGGCCAAATACAAAATGACTGAATTTATGTTTATCGACGGCGGACAGCCGGTATATAATTACATTTTGACACTATGCTGACCTATTTCGTAGACTCAGATTGCGATTTCAATCTGGAAGACTGTAAGGAGCTTGGCTGCAAACTCATCAGCATGCCCTACAGCATCGACGGAAAAACCACTTACCCTTACGTGGATTTCAAAGAATTCGACGCGCACGCCTTCTATGACGGCCTTCGCGGCGGTATTCTTCCCACCACGAGCGCCATCCCAGAGGAAGACTACAGAAATCATTTCGAGCCTGAATTCAAGGCTGGAAACGATGTCTTCTACTTCCACTTCAGCGAGGCGATGACTATGACCTTCGGCAATATGCGCAAGGTCGTGGACGAACTCCTGAAGAAATACCCTGAGCGCAAGTTCTATGAAATCGACTCCAAGGGCATCACCATCATCAGTTATCTGATGGGACGCGACTTCTTCAAACTCGTGAAGGCCGGCAAGACTCCCGAAGAACTCGTGGAATGGGGTAAGAAAGAGGTTGACCACTATGCCCAGTACTTCTTTGCGGACGACCTGAAGTTCTTCCGCCGCAGCGGTCGCGTGAGCGGTCTGGCAGCCACCATGGGCGGTCTGATCGGACTCCGCCCGATCATCACCATGAACGAAGAGGGCAAAATGGTCAGCGTGGGCACCGAGAAGGGCCGCCTGAAAGCCATCAACCGCCTCGTTAACGAAGTGCTCGAGAAGGGCGACGACGTGAAGGCCCACGGCATCGTGGTCGGCCACACCGACTCCCCCGAGGTCGCCATCCAGGTAGCGGACCTCCTTAAGGAGAAACTCGGCGCAGATCTGGACATCCGCATCATCCCCACCAACCCCACCGCCGGCAGCCATTGCGGCCCTAACGGCGTGGGTGTCACCTTCCACTCAAAGTGCAGATAGGCTATGATAGAAGTTAAACAGGTCCTCAGCCGCAGGCAGCAGAGGGAGTTTCTGAACTTCCCCCTGGACCTTTACAAGGACAATCCTTGCTTCGTCCCACCTCTATGGATGGACGAAAAGAAGATATTCGACAAAAACTACCTCTACCGCGACCAGTGCGACGACATCTGCTTCCTCGCTTATAAAGACGGCAAGGTGGCAGGACGCATCCAAGGCATACTCCAGAAAGCATCGAACGCAAAGACGGGCGAAAAGCGCATCCGCTTCACCCGTTTCGACACCATCGAAGATTTCGAGGTGGCGAAGGCCCTTTTCGCAGCAGTCGAAGACTGGGCCCGTAAGATTGGCATGGACACGGTCTGCGGACCGCTCGGCTACTCCGACCTCGAGCGTGAAGGCCTCTTGATCGACGGCTTCGACCAACTCAGCACCTTCGAAGAGCAGTACAACGCTCCCTACTACCCTGTTTTCATCGAGAAACTCGGCTATGCGAAGGAAATCGACTGGAACGAAAGTATGCTGCGCGCTCCCAAGGAGTCTGCGGACGACCTGAAGCAGCTTTCAGACTTTATCCTGAAGCGCTACAAACTCCACATCGGAGACTGCCGCAATGCCGGCGACTTCATCCGTAAGTACGCCGACGGTCTTTTCGAAGTGCTCGACCACTCCTACGACGGCCTCTACGGCACCGTTCCTTTCACCGACGGCATGAAGAAGCTCCTTATCGACAACTTCAAACTGGTGGTGGATCCCAAGCGCGTCGCCGTGGTTCTGGATGAAAATGAGAAGGTGATTGCCTTCGCAGTGAGTTTCCCGTCCCTGGCGAAGGCCGTCCAGCCTTCCCGCGGACACCTCACTCCCCTGGCGCTCATCCGCATCCTCAAGGCGCTGAAGAAACCGGATATCGTGGATCTCTGCCTGGTGGGCGTGGAGCCCGAATGGCTCAACCGCGGAGTGAGCACCGTGTTCATCAGCGGTATGATGGACATGCTCAAGGACCCGAATATCAAGTACTTCGAGACCAACCTGAATCTGGAAGACAACTACGTCATCCAGAATATGTGGAAGAGGTTCGACCGCACCATCCACAAACGCAGACGTTCCTACATCAAGAAACTCGCTTAAATGGTAAAGATAATTGTAGACTGCTTCGGCGGCGACCACAGCCCGGAGGCCAACATCGACGGAGCGATTGCCGCCCTGAAGAATTTCGACGACCTCCATATCATCCTGACCGGCGACGAAGCCACTCTTAAGGCCAGGCTCGCCGAGCGCGAGTATCCGGCGGACCGTATCGAGATAGTCCATGCTTCTCAGGTTATCGACTGCAACGACAAACCCACGGACGCAATCCGCATGAAGCGCGACAGTTCCATGATGAAGGGCATCATGATGCTGCGTGACGACGACTCCATCGCGGGGCTCGTGAGCGCCGGTTCCACTGGAGCGCTGGTAACCGGCGCGCTCGTCCGCGTCGGCCGTCTGTCCGGCGTCATCCGCCCCGCGTTCTGCCCCGTGCTTCCTACCATGAACGGCGGAGTCGTGGGCATCTGCGACAGCGGCGCGAACGTGGAAGTGCAGCCTGATATGCTCCGCCAGTTCGCCATCATGGGCTCGATCTACATGGAGACGGTCTACGGCGTGAAGAACCCGCGAGTGGCGCTACTCAACGTGGGCGTTGAAGCCGAAAAAGGAGACGCCCTCCGCCAGGAAGCCTACAAACTCCTCTCGGAAACGGAAAACCTCAATTTCGTGGGCAACATGGAAAGCCGCGACCTTCTGTCCGGCAAATACGACCTCGTGGTCTGCGACGGATTCTCCGGAAACGTGCTGGTGAAAACCACCGAAGGCACGGCGCTCGAACTCCTTAAGAAACTGAAGCAGAGCATCTTCTCGCGCACCATTTACAAGATCGGAGCGCTCTTCATGAAGAAGATGTTCGCGGACATGAAGGCCTTTATGGACTACCAGAACTACGGAGGAAGCGTGCTGATCGGCACCTCCAAAGTCGTCGTCAAAGGCCACGGCAGTTCGAAGGCCCGCGCCATCGAAAAGTGCATCGAGCAGGCCTACCGCATGGAAACCGGCGCCATCGGCCCGCGTATCGAAACAGAACTTGCTAAATACTCACACTACGAAGAATAACATGGAAACTATGTTCGAAAAAGTGCAGACCATCCTCGCGAAGCAACTCCGCATCGCCGACCCTGCCAAAATAACTCCCGACTCCCTCATCCAGAAAGATCTAGGCGCCGATTCCCTCGACATCCTTCAACTCCTCATGAAGATTGAAGACGAATACGGGATCGTCGTCCCCGACGAAACCCTCGCCGGCTTCAAAACCGTCGGCGACGTCGTCTCCTTCCTCGAAGCACACCAATAGCAGTAATGTGGGCGTGTTTCGCAACGCCCTGACATTCAGCGAATTATCAAAAACGATGTAGTCCGAAACGGATACATCGTTTTGCATAACAAACTGTTAATCAATTAGTTACAAAACACGCCTCTCAACTCTTATAATTAACCATCAGGTAGATGCCCTCCAGAGGACGTGTCCACCCCCGGACGTGGGCAGGGGGAGGGGCCCACAAAGTGGGAGGGGCCGAAGGAGCGAAGCGACTGAGTTCCGATGGAGGGTATCTACCTGATGGTAATAAATAATTGCTATCTTTACGGTATGAAAGTAGCTATCGTTGGCGCCAGCGGCGCGGTGGGTCAGGAATTTCTGAAGGTTCTGCAGGAAAGGAACTTTCCGATTGATGAGTTATTGCTATTCGGTTCCGAGAGGAGCGCGGGCAGAACGTATAAGTTCAGGGGCGAGGATATCACGGTGCAGTTGTTGCAGCACGACGATGCTTTCGACGGGGTGGACATAGCGTTCGTTTCCGCGGGCGCAGGGACGTCAAAAGAGTTCGCCGACGACATCACCCGCTACGGCGCCGTGATGATCGACAACTCGAGCGCGTTCCGTATGGACGAAGACGTGCCTCTGGTGGTCCCCGAAGTGAACGCTGAGGACGCTCTGAAGCGCCCGCGCGGCATCATCGCGAACCCCAACTGCACCACCATCCAGATGGTCGTGGCCTTGAAAGCCATCGAGAACCTCTCCCACATCCGCAAGGTCCATGTCAGCACCTACCAGGCCGCCAGCGGCGCGGGCGCCCAGGCCATGGCCGAGCTCTTGAAGCAGAGCGCGCAGTATCTCGCCGGCGAGCCCGTGACCGTGGAGAAGTTCCAGTACCAGCTCGCTTTCAATCTCATTCCGCACATCGACGTCTTCCTCGAGGACGGCTATACCAAGGAAGAGACGAAGATGTACAACGAGACCCGCAAGATTATGCACAGCGACGTGCGAGTGAGCGCCACGTGCGTCCGCGTCCCCTCGCTGAGAAGCCATTCCGAGAGCATCTGGGTCGAGACCGAACGCCCGATCAGCGTAGCCGAAGCGCGTGAAGCCTTCTCAAAGGCCCCCGGAGTCATTCTGATGGACAATCCAGCCGAGAAAGAATACCCTATGCCGCTCTTCCTCGCGGGCAAAGACGCAGTCTATGTCGGACGTATCCGTAAGGATCTGGCCGAGGAAAACGGCCTCGCCTTCTGGATCGTCAGCGACCAGATTCGCAAGGGAGCCGCGCTTAACGCGGTGCAGATAGCGGAATACCTTATTAAGAAGCGCTCTGTCTGAGCCTTCTCATTCTAGCATAGAAGAACAGCGCCAGAGCCAGGACGAAAGTCGTGACTCCGATTGCCGCCGTCCAGTCGGTCGGCAGGTTGAAGCCTATCTTCGCCGTGAGTATGAAGGTCACGGTGACCGATGTCATAAATGCAGCCGGCCATAGGGTCATCATATAACTCAGGCCTTTGCGATGGCGCGACAGGAATGCGGTCACGGTCCATAGCACGAACACGGCGAGTGTCTGGTTGGCCCAGCCGAAGTAGCGCCAGATGACGTTGAAGCCATTCTCGTCCGCAATGTTGTACCACAGCAGAAGGCCGGTCACCACGAAAATCGGAATGCTCACATAGAGGCGGTTCTTGATCGGGGCCTGGTCCAGTTTCAGCGCGTCCGCGATGATCAGACGGACCGAACGAAGGGCCGTGTCGCCGCTGGTGATCCGAGGATAGCGAGCAGGCTGCCCAACGCGCCGAGCCAGTGCTTGGAGACTATGGTCACGACCTTCGGGGCCGCCGTCACTCCGAGTGCGCCCATCTCGAGGCTGCCGCCGCCGTAGAAGAAGTACGAAGCGACCGTGGCCCAGATGAGGGCGACGAGACCTTCCGTAATCATAGCGCCGTAGAAGACCGGGCGGCCGAGTTTCTCGTTAGTGAGGCAGCGCGCCATAAGCGGCGACTGTGTGGAGTGGAAACCGCTCACCGCGCCGCAGGCGATGGTGATGAACAGGCACGGGAAGAGGGAGCCGTTGCCTGGCGCGCGGTTCTGCAGGCCATCCCAAACCTCAGGTATGCTGCCGGGCCATTTGACCAGCAGGCAGACAAAGAGCGAGACCGCCATGAACAGCAGCGCTATGGCGAAAATCGGGTAGATACGGCCGATAATCTTGTCGATAGGGACCGTGGTCGCGAAAACATAATAGAGCAGGATTGCGATTACCCACAGCATAGTGGACTTCTCCCCCGTCATCTGACCGAGAATGAGAGCCGGGCTGTAGACGAATACCGTTCCCACAAGGATCAGCATCACCACTGAGAAGACCAGCATCACCTTGCGGGTGCCGCCTCCGAGTTCCTGGCCCACGAGGGTAGGCACATTCACTCCCCCGTTGCGGAGAGAAAGCATACCCGTGAAATAATCGTGGACTGCGCCGCCGAAAATGCAGCCGAGCACTATCCAGAGATAGCAGGAAGGGCCGTAGAGAGCGCCCATGATGGCGCCGAAGATGGGCCCGGTTCCGGCTATGTTCAGGAACTGGATCATGAACACCTTCCATGTGGGCATGGGGATGAAGTCTATGCCGTCCTGTTTGGTGAATGCGGGGGTCTTTGCGGAAGGATCCGGCCCGAAGACCTTTTCCACCACCTTACCGTAGATGAAATAACCTACGATAAGACAGACGATGCTGATAAGAAGGGTAAACATTAGATCTTGCTTATTTTCTTCACCGGATCGCAGGTGAGATCAACTCCTAACTTCTTGAAAACTTTGCGGTCTACTTCGCTGAGGAGCACGGTGCTGTGCACCTGGCAACCCTTGAACTTCGGGAGTTGCTCCAGAGCCAGTTTGCAGCGCTCGTCTTCGACCGTAAGTATGCTCAGTGCCACGAGCACTTCGTCCGTGTGCAGACGCGGGTTGTGGCCATGAAGGAAGTCCACCTTGGTCTTCTGAATGGGCTCTATCATCCTCTGGGGGATGAGTTTGACGCTATGGTCGATTCCGGCCAGATGCTTGGTGGCATTGAGGATGAGGGCGGCGCTGGGGCCGAGCAGGTCGCTCGTTTCTGAAGTGATGAGGGTGCCGTCCTGTAATTCGATGGCGGCGCAGGGCTTCTGTGTGGTCGACTGGCGCTCGAGCGCGGCCACGGTAGCGCGGCGGTAATCCGTACTGAGGCCGGCCTTCTGCATAAGAAGCAGAATCTTGTTGACCTCGCTCTCGCTCGCGTCCTTCTCCACCACGTTGCATAGCGCAGCATAATAGCGGCGGATTATCTCATTCAGGCCCGCCTTGCGGCAGACGTCGTCGTCGCAGATGCAGTAGCCCGCCATGTTCACGCCCATATCCGTGGGCGATTTGTACGGACTCTCGCCGTAGATGCCCTTGAACAGCGCCTGAAGCACCGGGAAAATCTCTATGTCGCGGTTGTAGTTGACCGCCACCGTGCCGTAGGCCTCGAGGTGGAACGGGTCGATCATGTTCACGTCGTTCAGATCCGCCGTGGCCGCTTCGTAGGCGAGGTTCACCGGGTGGTTCAGAGGAATGTTCCAGATGGGGAAAGTCTCGAACTTTGCGTAGCCGGCCTTCACTCCCTTCTTGTTTTCCTGATAGAGTTGGCTCAGGCAGACAGCCATCTTGCCGCTGCCAGGGCCGGGAGCCGTCACGACCACGAGCGGACGGGAGGTCTTCACATAGTCGTTCTTGCCGAAGCCTTCGTCCGAATCGATGAGGGCTACATTGTTCGGGTAGCCCTCTATTGTGTAGTGGTAGTAGACTTTTATGCCCTTCTTCTCCAGCCTCTTGCGATACGCCGCTGCGCTCGCCTGACCGTTGTAGTGGGTGATCACCACGGAGCCCACATAGAGCCCGCGACTCTCGAACTCCGCCCGCAGACGCAGCACGTCTTCGTCGTAGGTGATGCCCAGGTCTCCCCTGACCTTGTTTTTCTCGATGTCCAGCGCGCTGATCACTATTATGATCTCAGCCACGTCGCTCATCGTCATCAGCATCTGCAGCTTACTGTCCGGCTCGAAACCCGGCAGCACGCGGCTTGCGTGAAGGTCGTCGAAGAGTTTGCCTCCGAACTCCATGTAGAGTTTGTCGCCGAACTGGGCGATGCGTTCCTTGATATGTTCAGACTGTATCCGGAGATACTTTTCGTTGTCGAAACCTTTCTTAAGCATATGGTCCTAGTACTTGAAACTGCTGCCGCCCACGAATTCTCTCAGGAGTGAGGTCGAAGGAATCTCGGCATCGGAAATCGCTATGAAATAATGGATGAATTTAAGGAGCCTGTGCGCCTCAGCATATTCCGGACTGTTCTTGGAAACGGCCCTGAGGATGCTGTCGGCGTGGTTGCGAAGAACGGCGAACTCCACCAGGTAGGACGAGTTGAACATGACGTCAGAATTCTCCTGGTAGGGGTTGATCCACTTTTCTTCGGCATCGAGCACATTGGGCCACTGCCTGATGGTCTCGGTCGGAGTGAAAGCGCCCTTGTTGTAGTCGCGGATGATGCGGCGAAGGAGTCGGTTGTCGCTGGTCGGGATGCAGTTGTGGTTATCCAGACTGATACTGGTGAGCGTGCTGATGAAGATTTTAAACTTGCGCTTGTCGTCCACTTTGTCCGTAAGGCGCGGATTCAGAGCGTGAATACCTTCTATCAGAAGCACGGAGCCTTCGCGCATCTTCAGTTTCTTGCCGTTGTATTCGCGAAGACCGGTGGTGAAGTTGTAACTCGGCACTTCAACTTCCTGTCCATCAAGGAGTTTCACGAGATCCTCCTGAAGGGCGTCGTGGTCCACGGTCTCGAAGTTGTCGAAATCGTACTGGCCGTTCGGCAGAAGCGGGGTGTCCACCCTGTTCACGAAATAATCGTCAGTACTGAAGGAAATCGGCTGGAGTCCACACGCCTTGAGTTGAACTGAAAGCCTCTTGCAGAAAGTTGTCTTTCCGGAACTGCTCGGGCCGGTGATGAGCACCAGGTTGACTTTGTTCTCGCCGTAGTAGCGAGCCTCGATCTCCTCGGCTATCTTTACTATCTTCTTCTCCTGAAGGGCCTCGGCCACCTGAATCAGTTCGCTGGCGCCGCCCTTGCGGATTTTGTGGTTCACGTCACCCACATTGTTGAGTTTCGTGATAATGTTCCAACGGAGAGCCTCAGAGAATATTTCGTATGTCTTGGGCTGAGGGACGTACGGTGTCAGTTTGGTGGGGTCATGCCTGTCCGGGACGCGTATCAGCAGACCATCGTGGCAGGGCATGATGTCCCAGACCTTGAGGTAACCTGCAGAAGGAAGCAGACGGCCGTAGTAATAATCCGGCGAGTCTCCCAGCAGATAGTAGTCCGTGTACACCTCAGGGCTGGTGTCCAGAAGCCTGACTTTGTCTATGTATCCCAGTTCGCGGAAGAGTTTGATGGCTTCGCCTATCTGAACTTCCCTTCTGTGGAACTCCATATCCTCATTCACTATCTCCCACATCCTGGCCTTGATGCGCTCTATGTCTTCGGGCGTCAGGCCGTCTTCGTCGTCTTTTTTCTTGAGGTTGCAATAGAAACCGCCGGACAGAGGGTGCTCGATGTAGACCCTGCAGCCCTGGAAGACTTCGTGGGCCGCTTTGCAGAGGAGGAAGAAGAGCGAGCGCTGATAGACGCGCTGTCCGCTGGACTCCGTGCCGTCCACATATTCCACGTCCCTACTGTTGTAGACCCTGAAATTAAGGCCTTGGGAGACGTTGTTCACCTTAGCGGAGATAATCTGGTAAGGCTGTTCGAATTGAAATTCGGGAAGCATCTCAAGGAGTGTCGTTCCGGCTTCAAACTCCTTGTAGGTTTGGGTGTTCTTGCAAAAAATACGGACCATTGTCTGAACTGGTTTACATATCTTTTTTCGAAAGCACAAAAATAAAAAAATCTGTGTAAATTTGTTGTGATATGGTAAAGAAGATAATCCTCATTTTTTCCACATTGGCGATGCTCGTTTCCTGCGGCGGCCGTACCAGCCAGAAACAAGAAGAACCTATCCCTCCCATCGGCTTCCGGGCCAATCTTTACCAGCATGACAGCACTCAGGTGAAGAGCGGTGAGACCTTCCCCGGCCTTATGGCCCGCCTGGGCCTTTCCCGCGCCGATGCGAACACGCTCCACGCGCGCAGGGACACTATGTTCAATGCTCAGAAGATGAGAGCCGGAGCGAGAGTGGATGCTTATTATACTCCTTTGGATTCGATTCGCAGGCTCGAGTATGTGGTCTACAACCACACCAAGCTGAAGAAGACCGTCTTCAAGTGCACGGACTCGCTGTACATGTGGAACTACTACAGACCGACCACGATAGAAGACAAATATGTGGACGTCACCATCCATTCTTCGCTGTGGGTTGACCTCCTAAAGGCCGGTCTCTCCGAGGCCGCCACGGGCCAGATGGTCGATTTTCTCGCCAACGACATCTATGCATGGACGGTCAATTTCTTCGGACTTCGCGAGGGGGACCGTTTCCAGGTCGCATATAAGCAGAAAGTCAGCGAGGGCGAGTTTATCTCCCTCGAAGGCATCGAGTGCGCACGTTACTCCTGCGGCGGAGATGAGTTGTATGCCCTTCGGCTGCCCCATGGAGATCTTGGAAAGAACTATTTCGATGCAAGCGGCAAGAACCTTCGCAAGGCCTTCCTGAAGGCTCCGTTGAAATACAATCGCGTCAGCAGCAAGTTCACATATCACCGCAAGCACCCTGTGACGGGTAAGGTCAGGCCGCACACCGGAGTGGATTTCGCCGCTCCTGCAGGCACACCCGTACGCGCCGTCGGTGACGGCCGCGTCATTTCAGCAGGCTGGACCACCACCGGCGGCGGAAACGTCATCAGGATTCAGCATAACAACACCTACACCACAGGATATCTCCACCTCAAGGGCTTCGCCAAAGGTATCAAGGCGGGAGTCAGAGTGTCCCAGGGCCAGATTATCGGCTATGTGGGCAACACTGGAGTCAGCACGGGTCCTCACCTCGATTTCAGAGTTTGGAAGAACGGCTCTCCGATTGATCCCCTCGCGATGAAATCGCCGCCTGCAGATCCTCTGCCGGCCAAGTACAAGCCCGAACTTGATTCCCTCTACACGCACTACAAAGGTATGTTCGAGGCAAAGTAGTATGCAGATTAGCCCAGTCGCGTATTTCCACAGTCCGCTTCCTCAGAAGTTCGGACTTCCCCGCCAGTCGGGGCTGGTTCAGGAACTGGAAGGGCGCATCGTCTTCGAGCCTGCCTTCAGGTCCCCCGACGCGCTACGCGGTTTGGAAGGGTTTGACTACATCTGGGTTATATGGGAGTTCTCGCTTAATTCCGGACCCTCCGCCCCTCATTCCGGACTCGATCCGGAATCCCCTCGCGTTCCTTTGACCGTACGCCCTCCCCGCCTCGGGGGCAACGAGCGCGTGGGCGTGTTCGCGTCCCGCTCCCCTTTCCGGCCGAACGGCTTGGGACTTTCGTCCGTGAGGATAGTGTCCATCGATTTCGAACGCTGCGAGATTATGGTCAGCGGAGCCGACCTTGCCGACGGCACACCTATATATGATATTAAGCCGTATGTGACGTATTGCGACTCGCATGAGGGGGCGCGAAGCGGGTTCGCCGACTCGCGGGAGTGGAGGCGGCTGGAGGTTCGGGCGGCCTCGCCCGAGACAGACGCCGCGCTCGAAAGCGCTCTCGGCGAACAGGCTCTTCGCGCCCTCTTCGAGGTACTCGCCGAAGATCCACGCCCCCAGTACCACGACGATCCCTCGAAGGAATATGGTCTTTCCTTCGGCGGATACAACATTCGTTTCAGAGTACGGGAGTCAGTCCTTACGATAGAAGGAATCAGCCAAGAAACTCAAGATCCTTCTTAAGCATCACCTTCCTGTCCATCATCGAGACTTTCTGGAAGAGGATGATCATATTGGCCCTGTTGAGGAACACTTTGTCTTCGTGTTTTCCTTTTCTCCACCACTTATAGAAGCCTACGGGATCGGTTTCAAAAGGAATTCTCGCGACTATTCCTGAACCGTAGCCGGGATAATCTACGACCAGCTTCAGGCCCATGAAGCGCTTGTAGTATTCAGGGTCTGCGCGGCGAAGTTTACTGACCAGAGGATTGAGGACCTCAATTTCGTCTACGTGGAGAGTCTTGTCTTTGATGATTAATTTATGGAGCCTGACAGGATCGACGAATACCCATACCCCGACTTTCATGGTTTTCTCGCCCTCTTCTGTCTCGAGAGTCAGCCAGTCCGATGAGCGGTAAACTCTTTCGGGATCCAGCGGCGAGTAAACAGTTTCTTCCGGGGCAGCCTGTTCCGAACTGAGTCCAAATTCCTGCTCAAGAGATGAAATCTCTTCCGCAGTGGGTTCAGTCATAATTGCTGAAATAGGCTCCATGGCAATACGAATAGGGCAAATGTAAGAATTTTTCACGAAAAATAGTACCTTTGACACCGATGAATTGCATTTTAATCGACATCAGCGGGGTTTTTGAACAGGAAGGCTTTACCGGACTTAAGTCTTTGGACCTGAAAGGCCTCGAAGGGACAAACTGTTATTGCAGCCCTGAAGCGGCTTCTGTCATAAGAGACGAAATAGCCCGTATACCCCTCTCAACCGTCTGCTGGATCGATACCGGAGACTATCATTACCTGTCTTATTTCCGTGGATGTCTGATTAATGAGCCCTTTGAATTGGTCCTTCTCGACAACCATACAGACGATTTCGACGATTCCGACTGTCTCTCCTGCGGCAACTGGGTCCGCGCCCTCAAGCGCGACTCGAAGATGGCCGGTCAAGCCGGCCATCTCCCCGTCTTCTTAAGCATCGATCTTGACGTCTTGAGCCCGAACGAATTCAAGACCAACTGGGACCAGGGAAAAATGAGCTTTGATGAATTGTTGGAGACAGTCCGCTCTATTGCTTCGACAAGGCGTATATCGGCTATAGACATCTGTGGTGGCCTTACGGAATCTAAAGGAGCGACTGTAGAAGATCTGGAACTGAACCTCTCTCAGCGCATGCGTCTCTTGTCACTTATCAACACTCTTTAGACTCTCCTTACGCAAAACGAGTGCAATTTTATGCAAATTGCGCATTACTTTCGTCAATTAATGACTAACTTCGTAGTTGAACCAATAACCACTTCTATGTTCAAAAGGACACACTTCATTATGGCTGTCGCAGCATCTGCGCTGCTTCTGCTTTCTACAGGATGTGATGATAATAATCCTACCCCTCCCTCGCCTATCAATAAACAGGCGGTGGATCCGAGCGGAGGAAACGGCGGAGAGACCTTCACTGATAATCACAGCACAGACATAGGCCAGAAGCCTGTTATACTTGCGTATTATACAGAATGGAACGACGACAGAAGCCCGGATCTGTCTCTCGTCACACACCTCAACTACGCCCACGGCCGCTTCAAGAATCCCAAGACCGGAGACGGAGGTATAGTCTTCACCGGAACTAAAAAGTTCCCAGAGAGTAAGATTAAAGAAGTAAAGGCAAAATATCCCCACGTCAAGATAATGATGATGATCGGCGGTTGGGGTGCCCATGCAGACGGTTTCTCGATGATGGCAAAAGACGAGAAAAAACGCGACGAATTCTGCCATTCAGTCAACGAGCATATGAAGACCTACGGTTTCGATGGCCTCGACATCGACTGGGAATATCCTACAGTCAGTGCAGACAATGAAACCGGACGCGACGACAACGACACCAAGAATTTCAACATTCTCCTGAAGCAGCTCCGCGACACCCTCGGAACCAGCAAGATCATCTCCTTCGCTTCGTCTTCGAGCGCAAAATACGTCGACTGGCCTACCGCCATCAAGTATCTTGACTATGTCAATATCATGACCTACGATATGGGCGCAGCCCCTAAAGGCCACAACTCCCCTCTTTACAAGAGCAGCACCTTCGATTCGCGCAGCTGTGAGGAAAGTATCGAGCTCCATAAGAAGGCCGGTATCCCATACGATCGTATGGTGATGGGTATCCCATTCTACGGAAAGGCCGAGAAGAATCCTGCATCAGGAACAAAGATCTTCGACTACTCCGTCGGTTACAAGGAGATGGACGACATCCTCAATAAGGGCCAGTACAAAGGAAAGCCCCTCGCCAGGCCCGTCGAGCGCCGCTGGGACAATACTGCCTGCGTACCTTATCTGGTAGACGAGACCGGAAAGAACGTCCTTTCATACGACGATACCGAGTCTGTCGCTGCAAAGGCCAATTTCGCCAAGAACAAAGGCCTCCTCGGAGTGATGTTCTGGGAATTCCGCTACGACGACCCCAATCTCTCGCTGCATAAAGCTCTCGACAAGGCTCTCTACGGCAAGGAGACAGTCATCAAATAATTTTTTGCAGAATCCGAAAATAATACTACCTTTGCAATCCCAAACGATGGTGCTGTAGCTCAGATGGTAGAGCAAAGGACTGAAAATCCTTGTGTCGGCAGTTCGATTCTTCCCAGCACCACTAAACACGCTGAAAATCAGCAAGTTAGCAAGATTACGCACAATTTTACGCATAGAAAAAGTAAGGTTGTGCGTAATTTCTTTATATGAACTTCCCTATACTGCGGAAGCCCAAACCCATAGTTTACCCAGGGTCGATCCACGAAATTTCCGCGAAATTCCCACGCCATACGTCCGCAAATACACAAAAAAATCCTGCCCCTCATACGAAAGGCAGGAATTTTTTTGCACGGATAGCCCGAAGGCCTGGGAGGGAGACAAGCTGGCCGATTGTCTCTGCCAGGCAGCAGCGCGAATCCTCCACGGCCACAAGATGCGCTTCGACTACAGCGACGGAGATCCAGACCAGGAAAGCAATTTCACCATCCTCCAAAAAACCGCCTGCGCAAGCTGCCTGACGGAATCAGGATATATGGACTGCCGGGAATCGCTGGAGTTCCTCCTCAGCGACGAAGGCAAAGCTGCCATTGTCCAACTTCACGTTGACGGCATCATCGCCTACGTCAAGAGCCGAGAGCAGGAAGAATACGACACCTTCCGCAGGGTCTACAAGCGCTGGCTCAAAAAAGAAAAACGCTCACCGAAGTGAGCGAATGGGGTGACACTACTTTCGAATCATTGTTATTTCGGCTCTCTGTCTTATTTGTGCGTCAGCGTCCAGCGGGTGGCTGTATTATTAGCATCGTCCGTGAAGTTGCTCTGCACGTCCCAGTTCAGATGGGTCGTGGCCGTGCCAGCCGTCCACGCGGTCGTGCCGTCGATGGTCACGCTGCCACTGCCTGCGTCCTCCAATCCCTTGCCTATTGGATCTGGCATATTATAGGTTCCGGTTGGAGCTTTACAAGCTGTAGCCGTTACGCTGTTGATGCCGTCGGTTATGGTGATGCTTTCGAACTTTCCGGAACCTCCACTTCCGATGCCTGCTGCAAACATACCACCCCTTGCCGTAATGGAGCCGCCACTGATGATGATGTTACCGCAGGTGCCGTCTTTTCCTGTACCGATGCCAGCACCTTGTTGGCCTGCCCATGCTGACAAACTGCCGCTGCCTTGAATGGTGAGCGTCGTGCCGCTACCGCCAGCCTGAATACCAGCATAAAAAGGAACCATAGCACTAATGCTGTTCGTGCCTTCGAGGTTGATGGTGGCGGTGCCAGAGCAGATGATGCCCGCCGAGCTCGTCGCGCTGATGTTCACGTTTTCAATCGTCACGCTGGCACCGTCGGCGATGGTGATAGTGTTGGCGGTGGCTGCGGTGCTGCTCATGTAGATGATGTC
>CAJOJC010000046.1 GCA_905234775.1 uncultured Bacteroidales bacterium
GGCCATTTGCCGCGCAGCGGCGCAGATTGGAGCGAAGCCCTTTGCGGGCGGGAAATACAAGATGGTGGTCGATTCGAGCGTGGCTTCGAAGCTCGTTACCCCCGTCCTCAATGCGCTCGGAGGCTATTCCCTCCAGCAGGGCAACTCATTTATGAATGGCACGCTAGGCCAGACGGTTTTCGGTCGCGGCGTCACGATTCTTGACGACTGCCACATCCCCGGCCAGTCCGGTTCGCGTCTCTTCGATTCTGAAGGCGTAGCGACCAAGCCCGCGCCGGTTATTGAGAACGGAGTCGTCCGGCAATACTTTATAAATACCTATATCGCCGGGAAGATGGGCCTTGAGCCTACAGTCGAGGACTGCTCGAGAGCCCACCTGATGCCTTTCGGCGAAGCTAAGGACAGGGACTCGATCCTCAAGAAGTGCGGCGAAGGCATCCTCGTTACCGGTTTCAACGGCGGAAACTGCAACTCCGCCACCGGCGATTTCTCCTACGGGATCGAAGGCTTCCGCTTCGAGAAGGGGGTCATAACCAGCCCTGTGAGCGGTATGCTCATCACCGGCAATTTCCGTGAGCTGTGGAAGAACCTTATCGCTGCAGGAGATGATGCCAGACCTTGCTCAGCGAAGCTTATCCCCACTATCGCATTTGACAACGTTAATTTTAATGGATAATGAAAGTAGAAAAGAACAAAAAGGTAGCTCTCAGCTACACCCTTATTGTAGACGGTGAGGTGGCCGATCAGGCCGGCTCCGACAAGCCCCTTGAGTATGTCCACGGAACTGGAATGCTCCTCCCCCGATTCGAAGAAGAGGTAGAGGGAAAGGAAGTCGGTGAGTCATTCGAGTTCACCCTCTCGCCCCAGGAGGGTTACGGTGTCTCGGACCCGAACTACATAATCGATCTCCCTATAAGTGCGTTTACCGTTGACGGCGAGGTCCGTCGGGACCTCCTCGTTGTAGGACGCACCATCCCTATGCTGGACCAGCAGGGCCAGGTAGTACAGGGAAAGGTCGCAGCGGTGAAAGAAGACACCGTCGCGATGGACTTCAACCACCCTATGGCGGGCAAAACCCTCCATTTCAGTGGTAAAGTAGAGTCCGTGAAAGATTAAGCTTCCTCGGGCAGCTTTTTAGAACGGAAGATACTCGCGAGAGTAAGTCCGGAGATAATATGCCAGATTCCCCACCAGGCGGTGACGAAGAGCATACCTCCGTACATAATTCCGGTTTCGGGATTATTCCAGATCTCAGGCTTGAAAATAGCCGGATTGAGAAGAAGGGTAAGTCCGAGGCCGGAATTCTGTATACCTACCTCGATAGTGACAGATCTTCTGTCTTTCTTCGGGAGCTTCATAAGGGTTGCGCCGCCGAAGCCGGTTCCGAACGCGCAGGCGTTGTGGAGCAGAACGAGGACGAAGATGAAGATGATGTACTTGACAAAGAGCTGCCAGTTCGGGATGAACATACCGAGGACCATCACACCGAAGACTGCCAGCGAGAAAATAGAGGCAGGTTTTTTCATCTTCTCAGCTGCTTTCGGCCAGAAATGGGCGAAGAGCATACCCAGGATGATGGGAACTCCGAGAATAAGGAATACCGTCACGAAGATATCCTTGAAAGGAATGACCAGCTGAGGGATAGTCAGTTCTCCTACCTTTCCTGCATACTTGAGGTAGAGATTACCCCAGAACCAGAAGTTGAAGGGGGTGATGACAGGGGAAGCTATTGTTGCTACGGCAGTCATACTTACCGACAGTTCGATATTGCCCTTGGCGAAGGTGCTCATGAAGTTGGAGATGTTGCCTCCGGGGCAGCTTGCGACGAGGAGCATTCCGAGGCATACCATAGGGGTAAGGATCGGATTCATGATCATAATCAGAAGGAAGGTTACGAGAGGAAGACCTATCCACTGGAGGACGACTCCGGTAAGGATGGACTTAGGCTTTACAAACACTTCCTTAAGGGTGGAGGCCTTGATATTCAAGGCGATTCCGAACATGATGAGGCCGAGCACGATGCTCATTACGAGACCGGTTCCGCTGCCGAGGTTCAGGTTAACCGCGTCGAGTGATGCGAATTGTTCACGAATTCCCATAGTACACTTTAGATTTATTTAAACATTTTGTCTACTGCTTTGATTGAGTCGGGCAGGGCGAAGACCACTACCCTGTCGCCGTCCTGAATGATTGTGTCACCCACTGCGATTAAGGCATCCTGGTCGCGAAGCACACCACCAACGACAGCGCCCTCCGGGAAATCTATATCCTTAAGGGGCGAGCGTGTAATGGCACTGTCCTTCGAGGCCGTATATTCGAGAACCTCCGCCTTGGTTCCGCTCATATAACGTATAAACTTCGCCTTATCGCTCAGGGTCATCTTGAAGATGAGGCTGGCGGAAGAGAGTTTCTTGTTTACGACCATGTCGATACCCATCTCTTCGGCCAGGCTGACGTATTCGATATTCTCGACTTCCGCAATCGTACGCGGGACGCCAAATTTCTTTGCCGCTACACAGGCCAGAATATTGGCCTCGTCGTTGCCGGTTACGGCTACGAAGGCGTCGTAACTCATGATTCCCTCCTCAACGAGGAAGTCAGGATTGCGGCCGTCGCCGTTCACCACCAGGATACTGTCGTCGAGGATTTCATCGACCTCAACGCAGCGGTTATGGTCGACCTCAATCACCTTGATGTCTTCGATGTCTCCAAACAGCGAAGCTGCAGTCATAGTTCCGACAGTTCCTCCGCCGACTATCATCACCTTCTGAACATCTATGTCGCTTACTCCAAGATAGTTGGTAAGCTTCTTAAGGCCGGCTTTCTTAATCATTATATAGACTATGTCGCCGAACTTGAATTTAGTGTCGAAGCGCGGGATCATGGTCTTTTCGTCGCGTGTGATAGCGATTACTCTGAATTGGGAAGCCTCTTCTACGGAGAATTCCTGCACGAAGTCTATGAGCTTGGTATCCAGAATAGGGCTTTCTTCTCCCATCCTGAAGACAGCGAGCTGAAGCTTTCCGCCTACGAAATCCAGAGTGTCGGAGTTGAGTCCTCTCTTTATATGGCTGACGATAACGTCTGAAGCAATCTTTTCAGGACAGAAGGTCATATCTATTCCTGATTCGCGTATCATCTTCTTCTGTTCAGGGCCAAGAAGGTCGTTGTGGATACGCGCAACAACCTTTTTCGCTCCAAGTTTCTTCGCGAATATGCAGGCGACGAGATTAACCTCCTGATTAACATGGGGAAACACGGCGATGAACAGATCTGCTTTGTCTACTCCTGCCCTGCGCATCGCAGCTATCGAGCTGGGATCTCCCTCCACTATGCCCACATCGGCGGTAGCGGAGAGAGCGTCGAGCCTGTGCTCTTCGCTGTCCATTACGGTTACTTCGTTTCCTTCTCTTGAGAGCAATTTGGCGAGGTGGGATCCAACCTCTCCTGCTCCGTCAATTACTACTTTCATATCTTCTCAAATAATCGAATACTTTTTTGCCTTTGAAGGCCCACGCCGCGATGATGCGGACCTTGCTCAAAGTAACTTTTGCTGTACCTTCGGTAGGTACAATCTCTCTGGCCTTGGCTTCGCGCCGCGCATCAGAGACTGCCCTGACGTAAGGCAGCTTGCCCTGAAGCAGGTATGCGACCTGCGTACAGAAATCGATGAACTTCCTTAGCGCAATGCGGCGTTTTGCGCGTCTCGGGCCGAGGGTCGCCGGCAGGTTCTTTCTGAGCATCCACCGCGAGTTGCGGTAGTTCAGCTTCAGTTTCAGAGGCGATGCCGGTGCGAGCGTTCCTCCGCCTATGTGATAGACCACGGACTGAGGGACAGTCCAGATTTCGTGGCCGGCGAGCTGAGCGCGCCAGCAGAAGTCGATTTCCTCCATGTGGGCGAAGAATTCGCCGTCGAGTCCGCCGAGCTCACTCCAGAGCTTTGTGCGCACCATCAGGCATGCGCCCGTGATCCAAAAGACTTTCGCGGGGTCGTCGTACTGGCCATGGTCCATTTCCACCCTCTGGAGCACGCGGCCGCGACAGTAAGGGAAGCCGTAGTGGTCAAGCCAGCCGCCCGCGGCGCCTGCATACTCGAAGCGATCCGTGCGGACCCAGCCGCTCTTGCCGTCGGAATCGAGCGCATGGAGCTTCGGCCCGCAGACGCCGCATCGCGGATGGAGTTCCATCCACTGTGCGAGCGGTTCGAGCCAGTTCTCCCCCACTTCGATATCGGAATTAAGCAGGAGGAAGTACTCAGCGTCCTTGATAGTTTCAAGCGCACGGTTGTAGCCCTCCGCGAATCCGTAGTTCTGCCCGAGCGGGATGAGCCCAACCTCGGGATGGTTTTCTTTAAGATAAGATAGCGAGGAGTCTGCGCTCCCGCTGTCTGCTACGAACAGTTTGTCGTCAGGGCCCAACGAAGCAAGGACGCCCGGGACGAAACGCCTCAGGAAGTCCAGGTTATTCCAATTGAGTATGACGACGGCTATTCTCATTTCTTCGCGAATCCTACAGCCGAAATGACCGCCCTCTCAGAACCGTCGGTGGGTCTGTTGAGTACAGTCATGTCCTGACCTACGCAGAACACGGATGAACCGCCACCATCCAGATTCATAACATCCACGCAGCCTACTCCTGTCATCAGGCGGGCCAGGTCGGTAAGAATAACACCTTCGCTGACACCGGTATTGCGGCCGTCGACTACCATCAAAACGACCTTTCCGTCCGCAGTACTTCCGATAGCCGTTCTGGGCTGACGGGTAGACTTGTTGAAGATATCGGACGGGAACAGCTCGTAGTTGGAGAGGTAGACGTCGTCCAGCATCAGGAAGTTGATCCTGATCTTTCCGTCTTTAACCAGTACCGGGCCGCCTCCGATTGCGTTGTAGTAACCGGGCGTAATTGCGGGCGACGGGAATGTAGCCGAAGGAGAAAGCTCCGGAGCGCCGTCGATCTGAGGGATAGGAGTATCGTAGAAATAAGGACCACCTGAGACAGCGCGTCCGAACCTCCAGCAGACCGAACTCTCGGCAGTAGAAGTAACGCCGAAAACGCCTCTGGAGACGTAGTAAGACTTCTTACGCGCCAGGTATGACTCATTTTCAGCTTTCTGTACTCCGTTGTCCATCACATAGCTGACGGATGCGCTGCCGCCGAAATATCCTCCGTTAACGAAAACATAGGGATTCGTAGTCTGGGACTTCGCCATCACGCTGGTCTTCTGCTTTGTCCCTTCTACGCAAAGCGCCCTGAAGGTGACATTTCCGGTAGAGAGATCCGCGATGGAATACCAGATGTTCAGCGGATGACCGGTTACGGTAGTATGGGCCTTGTAGACCTTGATTTCAGAAGGCAGCTCGGAAGGAGTAATATCCTCGTACGAGACATTATACGGCGCGGGCTGATTCGCAGGAGTGATATCGAGAGTCTCCGAATAGCCTACGGTTCCCGTAGTAATGGATTTAGCGTAGACTCTTATTTTCACGGGACCCTCCGGATTCATCAGAACGCCTATACCATTAGCGTCCTTGCGGAGATTCTTCCAATAAGCGAAGGTATTCTCCGAATCGATGGTAGGATCGGTCGAGTCTGTAGTCCAGACTATACCGTTCTTGACCGAGCCGCCCAGATCGTCCGTAATCGTGTAGCGGACCACTATCATATTGGGTTCATTCTCCACCAAAGTAACGCTTACTGTAGGTGTAGGCTCAGGAATACCGTCAATGGTGAATTCCACTACTGCATAGTCGCTGTATGTATTGCCCTTGTAGGTACATAGACGATATGAGTAACGGCCGTTCTCGCTGAAAGCATCATCAGTGTAGGTTTTTGTTCCGGCGGGGACATTACCCAGCATCTTATACTTTCCGTCGGGGCCGGCTTTCTGAATCTCGACTCCGTCGTAATCTGTAGACTCATTATCCCAGGTGAGGATGGCACTGATGCCGTCCGGGGTCTCTACACGAAGGTTGGTCGGGGCTGCGAAGACGGGTACTTCGGGCTCCGGTTCAGGTTCGGGCTTAGGCTGAGGATCAGGGATGTTCTCTTTACATCCTGCCAGCAATAATGCCGACAGCGCAAAACAGGCAAATAATCGTTTCATCATAGTGGATTGACTGCTTTATTGGGGTACAGTTCGCGGAAAATGTCCGCGCGCTCTTTGATTCCGTCGAACCAGAACTGGGACTCGCCGCAAGTCAACATTCTGCGGTTAATCTCGATCTCGCTACGAATATCCTCTTCCGAGAGGATCTTGCTTCCGTTCTTTAGAATCATTACCGGATTAAGTTTGGTTCTGTCCACATAACGCAGGGACAGGGTTACGTAATTTTCATAATTGGCGGGGATGTAACACTGCACACTTATCAGGTCTGCGTGTCCTTCCGCCACCCATGTAGGCCAGTCCTGCATAAGGTTATTCAGACACCATGGGTAATTGTTGGGGCTGAAACATACGGCCGCCGTAGGCTTAATGCTCTTGACCAGGTCCCACATCTGGCCGGCAAAACCGTTCAGGATATCGAGTCTGAACTGCATCCATGGTTTATTCTGGTAGTTCAAGCCGGGCTCCTCCCCGCTCGCAGCTTTGTAAGCGGCTACCGTCTTTTCGTCGTAGCCCGAATTGACCGGCATCGCCGGCATACGGTCGTCGCCCTGGACGCCGTCTACCTCAGGATACTTAGTAAGCACCTCGCGCATCAGCGAGAGGAAGAAATCCCTCACATCGGGATCGTACGCATTGAGATAGAAATCGGAGTTGTTGTAGTTTGCGTACTCGCCCTTGTTGTTGATTCCTATCCAGTCCGGATGCCTGGCTAGCAAAGGATCGTTGAGATCCACTCCGCCGACTCTATGCATGAAGCCGTACTCGAACCAGAGTATGACCTTTATGTCGCGCTTATGGGCCTCGGCGATGATATCCTTGAGTGCATCGCCGCTGCCTCCCGTGTAGGACGCATACATATTACCCTGCTCAGGGGTAGTGTAGGTTGTTTCCTGCACCAGGATATCGCTGTTCCATGCAGCTTTTGTCGCCGCCCATGAACAAACGAAAAGGGTGTTGAACTTAAGGCTGGCCATCAGGTCCAGCGAAGTACATACGTTCGAATAGGTTATAAAAGACGAAGTGTGTGAGGGCGAAGGGAGGAAAAGGCCGCGTACGGCTATTTGCTCCGCCATCGACGAATTGATCGCATACTGCGCCGCTGCGCCGTCTTCGGGCCTTGAAAGGAATATCTTCGCCTTTTTTGTGAGATCGAACACGCTGCCGCTCGGCGGATCGGCTGTAATGCCTTCCGGGAGTTCGAAGCTGAGGGTGACCTCATTTAACCCCGCGCCGAAGGGGAAGAGGATGTTTGCCTCCCCTTCCCCAAGTGTAATTACGGCTTCGGGATATTCCGGAGTTGAAAGAGAGAGAATCTTAAGCGCAGGCAACGCAGCCGTCGTATCTACAGGGTCTACGGGGTCTACGGGAGTCGGTGATACCGGGGGCCTGCAGGCGCCCATGAGTATCGTCAAAAGCAATATGATTCTCATCTCTTTCATCAATTAAAACTATTCTTCAAGTTTGAAGAGTGAAACACCTACGTCTGCAACCACACCGCACAGATATGTTTCTCCGCCGATAACACGAAGAGCACAGTCTGCTACGGAGTTGCCAACCGGATTACTGCTAATAGGGCACTCGTTAGGATCGCCGATACCATATCTGAAGATGTGGTTGGAATCCAGATTCTGAAGAGAAGTCAGGAGGTCCTCTCCGGTAAGAGCGGCTATACGGAGACTTCCGTCGGTAAGGCCGGACTCGAGGTGCATGAATGCCATGTAGTTCTGGTCGTTGAAGTTGAAGAAGTTGAAGCCCTGATCGGTAGAACCGAAGACCAGCGACTCCTGATCGTTGAAGGCCAGAGTGAAGGTGCTGCCGCTTACAGTGTAGGACATAGGTTTTGTTCCGGCGACTGCTGCCAGAACCTCAGTGTCGCTGTACCAGTAGGCCTGTCCGTAGGAGCCCTTACCCATGTCGCCAAGTTCGGCGATGGTAGGAGTCGTACTTACTACACCGTCGGTAATCTTGAAGATGTAGAGCTTACGAGGATTACCTGTAGTTGCAAGGAAGGAGATCTGACCGTTCTTCCATGTTCCCTCAACACCCATCTTGTCTCCAAGGCGGAGACCGTCGACGTTGGCATACTCAAGAACAGTTGTAGGTGTACTGTCTTTGTCGTCCCACTTGTAGACCTTGAGGGTCTGGGTGTTGTTGATGACCAGGTTGGTCTGGAGGATCTTGGTTCCGCCGTCGCCGTCAGGGATGGTACGGATAGCAGAGAGGGCGTGGGTTCCGCCGTCTACGCCTGCTATTGCGAGCCTCTTGACGATAGAGCCGTCTGCGATATTAAGAACATATGCTCCATAAGGGCTGCCCTTATGCTGGGCTAGATAGACGTAGTTATCGTCCATGGCGCAGGTACGCAGCCAGTGGTCCTCAACCGGAAGGTCGACAGACTGAGTCTGGAACCAGTCGTCGCTGATGGTGCTGGGGTTGCAGTAGTGTCCCCAGACGCGAGTGGCCTTACGGATACCGGAGGTGATAACAACAACTTTGTGGGTCTTAACTACCTCGCCGAGGGTGAGGGTGAAGGTCACGCCGTTCAGCTTGTCGGAGAAGTCGAGTTCGGCACCAGTCTCGATTGCCTCACCGCCTACAGATACCACTGTAGCAGCAGGATCCACGGTGAATTCGACTGCCAGATGGCTCAAAGCCGCAGCGCTTGCGAGCTGAACTTCACCGCTGAGAGCGTCGACTCCGGCAACGGTAAGAGTGAGGAATTTAGGATCTGCAGCACCGATGCTGACGCTGATCACATACTCTGCCGCTTTCTGCTCGCCGTACTTGAAGGTAACGGTCTGGGTTGCGCCGCCGGAATAGTTGAAGGTCTTCTGATACTCGGTGGTGAAGCCTTCCGGAATATTCAGGAAGCTGACGGTAAGAGCCTTTGCGTTTTCTGCATCTGAGTACTCAAGGCTGATCTTGATAGTCTTCGCAGCATTGTCTACGACTGCCATATAGTCCCCGTCGATGCCAGAAACATCGATATTGGCGGCTGAGAGAGTCAGTGCGGGGATGTCCTTCCCGGGATCCGGTTTGTCCGGATTATCGGGAGTTTCGGGGTTTTCGGGCCCGCAGGAGGCGAAGGCGAACATTGACGCCATTGCCAGAAGAGCAAAAATCTTTTTCATCGTTTGAAATATATTTGATAATTGTTGGAATCTTTTCCGTTGGCGGCCTTGACTGTAAAGTAGACCGTGACATTCTCTAGCGAACGCAGGCCGCCGATGCCGTGGCCGAGGGGCATCCACATCGCATCAGTCTCCACCAGGGATGCGGTCGCGGGGATCGAGGCCTCCAGGCGGCAGCGGCTGAGATCGGTGATTTCGGCCGGGAACTTATACTGCCCTGCACCGCTCGCAGCGTCGTACATGCCTCCGAGGGCATTCAGGTCCTTCGCCACTACATTGTAATCTGCGTCGTAGACCCATATCTTCAGGGCGCTGAGAGTGCAGGCTGAGTCTCCCTCCGGGAATTCGGGCTCCACACAGGAACAAAAGGCAAACGCCGCAAATAATAGTATGAATATCTTTTTCATTACCAGTCGCTGTTTTGTTTCACCAGAGTGTTGTTTGAAACCTCGCTCTGCGGGATGGGGAAACGGTCGAAACGCTCGGGATAATGGCGTGCGCCCATGTCGGCCGAAACCAATTCGGCATTAAACGTTCCGCCGCTCTTCTTCCAGAGCACTCCGTTGTACTTCTTACCGTCGAGCACTGCGATCGCCCGGCCCGTACGGCGCAGATCCCAGAAGCGGTGGCCTTCGAAGCAAAGCTCGACCGCACGTTCGTGGAGGATTACGTCCAGAGCGGTGTCCCATGAAGTGATGGGGGCGGTGATGACGTCGTCGCGGCCGAAGCGAGCTTTGCGAAGGGGCTGAACGTCGTTCAGAGCACCCGCAAAGTCGTCGGATGCCGCGCGACACTCCGCCCGGATAAGCAGCACCTCCGCCAGACGGCACTCTACCCACGGGGTCCATGACCCGTCGAGAACGTAGTCGAAGTTATTGGGATCCAGGTTCTTACGGATATAATAACCGGTCACGGAGTTTCCGGGGCTATTCTTCGAGCCATAGGGCATATATTTCATGTCCACGCCGTTCTCGTAGAGTTCCATCGTCCTTCCCTTCCACTCGCAGCCGTTCCAGAGCACGGCCTTCGCCAGACGGGGATCGCGCGAGCCGACGAGGCCGAGCCGTCTGCATTGTCGAACATGTCCACGAATTCCTGGGTGGGGCCGGCCCAGCCGCTGCCGTAGTTCCCGCTGAGGTTCACATCGCCCGGCGAGGAATAGCGCTGGTCGTAATAATGGACCAGATCCACCTTCTTGAATTCGTAGGACAGAATCGCTTCGTTAGCGGCGAGGTCATAGCCGCCGTTGGTTATGATATCGGTGCAGAGCGAGTCCGCTCTCGAATAACGGCCGGCATAGAGCATGGCGCGGGCGGCGATTGCCTCCGCCCCATATTTGTCGACCCTGCCTTTTGCGGCCGACGTTGCGGGGAGATTGGCGCACGCATACGAGAGATCGGCCCAGACCTGGTCCCACGACTGAGAGACGGTAGCGCGGACGCGGTTCTTACCTGCGGCCGTCATATCCTTGATATCGGTGTAGATGATGACTCCCAGGTCATCCTTCACGGATGAGTGGCAGCGCATGATCAGATGATAGCAATAGCCCCTGAAGAACAGGGCTTCCGCACGGTAACGCGTTTTCTGCTCCGCAGACAGAGGCGAGTCGTTTTCGAGGGCCTGCAGGAATTCGTTGATGCGGCGGATCCAGCCGTAGCAGGTAGTCCAGCAGTCGAAGTAATTCTGGGAAACGCTCTGCTGACCGTCTACGGTCATAATGAGGTTGCAGTCACCGGTCCCGGCAACTATGCTGCTGTACTTAAGAATATCCGTAAGACCGTCGGACATGCTGGAGTTTCCTCCTCCGAGGGCGCTGCCTCCGAACTGGCCGAAGTTTCTGATTATAGGATAGAAGCTGTTGAGATACAGTTCAGTATTCTCAGCAGTACTGACTCCGTAAGACCTGGCGTACTGGTTGGTAGGCGTAAGGTCTACGCTGCTGCAGCCTGCGAGCAGACAGAGGGTCGAGATAATGATTACAAGTCTTTTCATAGCCTTAGAATGTTATGTCAAGGCCCGCACTGAGCACCCTCTGCTGCGGGTAATATCCGTTCTGTACGCTCGGAACTTCGGGGTCAAGCCCGAGTTTCTTGAGCTTCGATAGAGTAAGGAGGTTCGAGCCGCTTACATAGGCCCTCATCCTCGAGACCTTGATGTAATTAGTGATCTTCGAGGGGAAAGTGAAACCGAGCTGTACGTTCTTTACTCGGAGATACGACGCATCGCGCTTCCAGAAGTCGCTGGCGATTGCGTTGTTCGAACTTGTCTGGGTACTGAGGCGGGGAAAGAGTCACATCTTTCCCCGCTGACTTTTTTTGTTCCTCGCAACTCCTTTGTTTCCTGATAGATAAGGTCAAGCACTTTGTTGTAGTTTGCAGGAAGTTCCGCAAGTACATCATGAACCGACTTATGGGAAGACCGATGTACGAGAATGTTTGTGTAGTCTTGGATATAAGATAGAATCAACTTGCTTTCAACAGAGCATTTTCACTGCGGGAAAAAGAATTGGCCTGTTTGGGTCCTCTCTTAACCAAATGGTTCTATAATTCCCTTGTCGTCATGTCTGTCTCATTCTTCTCTAAGTTT
>CAJOJC010000047.1:0-11931 GCA_905234775.1 uncultured Bacteroidales bacterium
CCAAGGTGCTTGTGTCGCTTCGCAACGGCACCGATCCGGACTATTATGAGATGGTCTTCGAGGACAACGGACCCGGCGTGGACGAAGAGAATCGACCGAAGCTCTTCACGCCGAAGTTTACCACCAAGAGCAGCGGCAGCGGTCTCGGCCTGTCTATCTGCCGCAGTATCCTCGAAAGGTGCGGTGCCACCATCGAGTATTCGCGCAGCTTCAATCTGGGCGGTGCGTGCTTCACGATAAGATATCCGAAGGGTTAGGCCGTTTTGGCGCTGACCTTCCGGCAACCGCAACCGCGTCTATTGCGCGGCGTGCGGATTTTTATTATATTTGTATTCGGTTAGGGTTTTATGAAAATCAGCAGCGCGACATTTGCAGGAAGCAGTACCAGAGTGGCCGGAAAGCCGCAGAGGAAACTGCCGGAATTTGCGTTTATCGGAAGGAGTAACGTAGGGAAGAGCAGCCTTATCAATATGCTCTGCCGCAACGGCCGCCTGGCGCTGACCTCCTCTACTCCCGGAAAGACAAAACTCGTCAATCATTTCCTGATCAACGACCAGTGGTACCTGGTGGATCTTCCCGGTTACGGCTACGCGAAACTGAATCAAAAAGGCCGCGACGCCATCAAAGAAGTCATTAACGACTATATACTCGGCAGCGAGGAACTAGTGATGCTTTTCGTCCTGGTAGACAGCCGTCACGACATTACTAAAATCGATCAGGACTTTATCCGCGAACTTGGTGAGAACGGAATACCTTTCGGAATCATCTTCACCAAAAGCGACAAATCCGGCCCCAATGTCCTGAAAGCCCAGATCGAGAAGGACAAAGAGATCCTTTCGAAAGAGTGGGAGGAGATGCCCCCGATGTTTGAGAGCTCGGCCCAGAGCGGAGCGGGACGCGAAGAGATACTTGATTATATAGACAACATACTGAAATCTATCTGACCTATGCAACACAACCACAGAATGGAGTTGTTCGCATGCGATGCCTCGAAAGACTTCGCCTGCAGAGTTATTGAGGAGTTGAACAAGATCGACCGTCCAGACGACACCGAGCGCCCGTATCATATCGGCGATATGACCGTGGCCCGCTTCTCCGACGGCGAGTTCCAGCCCCAGTACGATGAGAGCGTACGCGGCGCCTCCGTCTACATCATTCAGTCTACGATTCCGCCGGCAGACAATCTGATGGAACTCCTTCTGGCCATCGATGCGGCGAAACGCGCTTCCGCAGACACGGTCGTCGCCGTGATCCCGTACTTCGGCTGGGCACGTCAGGATAGGAAGGACCGCCCGCGAGTCGCAATCGGAGCGAAGCTGGTCGCGAACCTGCTCACTGCCGCCGGTGCTGACCGTGTGATGACCTGCGACCTCCATGCCGACCAGATCCAGGGCTTCTTCGATATCCCGGTCGACCATGTCTCCGGTTCATGGGCCTTCCTGCCAATGCTCCGCAAGATGAACATCCCCGACCTGGCGATCGCAGCCCCCGACATGGGCGGAGCGAAGCGCGCGCACCTCTACGCGAAGGCGCTCGGCACCCCGATGATCATCTGCCACAAGATCCGCGTCAAGGCGAACGTAGTCGGCAGCATCACCGCTATCGGCGAGGTCGAGGGGAAGAACGTGGTCATCATCGACGATATGATCGACACGGCCGGGACCCTCTGCAAGGTGGCCGACGTCCTGATGGACATGGGCGCGAAGAGCGTCAGGGCCATGCTCAGCGGCGAGGCGGTCCAGCGCATCCACGACTCCTCCCTGTGTGAGGTCTTCGTCACCGACACGATCCCCCATCCGGAGCTCGCCGGCGACCCGAAGATCAAGATTCTCTCGATGGCGCCGATGTTCGCGTCCATCATAGACAAGGTCTACAATTACGAAGCGATCAGCCCCGAATTCGATAAATGACAACCTTCCTTGCAGCGGCGATCGTCCTGGGCCTCGGAATCCTCGGGATGTGCGTCTTCCTTCTGAAGAAGGGCGGCGAGTTCCCGAAGTACGACGTTGGCTCGAACCCCGAAATGCAAAAGCGCGGGATCCGCTGCTTCAAGGATGAAGATGCCGAACTCCATGGGCGCACGGCGGAGTGTGACGGCAATTATTCCGACGCCTGCAAAGACTGCGGGCTGTACAAAAAAACCAGTTAGCGTATGAGCCTCGTAGCCATAGTCGGCCGGCCTAATGTCGGCAAATCAACCCTGTTTAACCGCCTGGTGGGAATGCGCCAAGCGATAGTGGACCCCACCGCCGGAGTCACCCGCGACCGCCACTACGGCCGCTGCGAATGGTGCGGCCGTGAGTTCTCGGTCGTGGATACCGGCGGTTACACTACCAACTCGGAGGACGTTTTCGAAAGCGCCATCCGCGAGCAGGTCCAGATCGCGATCAGCGAGGCCGACGTGGTTCTGTTCATGGTCGAGGCGGCCACCGGCGTCACCGACTACGACGCCGAAGTTGCAGACGTCCTGCGTCGTGCGAAAAAGCCGGTCGTTCTCTGCGTGAACAAGGTAGACAGCGGCGAGAAGATGTTCGACGCCTACCAGTTCTATTCGCTGGGACTTGGAGAAATCTACAGCATCTCTGCCGCTAACGGTTCAGGAACTGGCGATCTGCTCGACGAGATTGTCAAGGTCCTTCCCGACGAGCCCGAAGTTGAGGATCCCCACAAAGATCTTCCGCGCATCGCCATAGTCGGAAAACCCAACGTCGGCAAGTCGTCGATAACCAACGCCCTGCTCGGCGAAGAGCGCAACATAGTTACCCCAGTCGCCGGAACTACCCGCGACTCGATTGAGACCTACTACAATAAGTTCGGCCACGAATTTATGTTGGTCGACACAGCCGGAATCCGCCGCAAGGCAAAGGTCCACGAAGACCTGGAGTTCTATTCAGTAATGCGTTCCATCCGCGCGATCGAACACTCAGACGTATGTGTGATGATGATCGACGCGACTACCGGAATGGAGGCTCAGGATATGAACATCTTCAACCTGATTCTGAAGAACCGCAAGGGTTGCGTGCTGGTCGTTAATAAATGGGATCTCTTTATAAAAGACAGCAATACTCTGCGCGACTATGAGAAGTCTCTCCGCGAGAGGATCGCGCCGTTTACGGATGTTCCTATTGTATTTACTTCAGTTCTGAAGATGCAGCGCATCGGCGACGTACTGGACGCCGTAGCCCGCGTTTACGAGAATTATTCCCGGAAGATTCCTACAGCACGCCTCAACGAAGAACTTCTGCCTATTATTGAGGAGACTCCTCCGCCGAGTACTAAGGGTAAGTACATCAAGATCAAGTACATCACCCAGCTTCCTACGCGTTTCCCTTCGTTTGCGTTCTTCTGCAACCTCCCGCAGTACATCAAGGATCCCTACAAGCGCTTCCTCGAGAACCAGCTCCGCTCGAGGTTCGACCTTACCGGCTGCCCGATCCAGATCTTCTGCAGACAGAAATAGCCACAGGTTTTCTCTTTCGGGAACCGATTATTCTTTCGGATAGCGGATGGTGAAGCAGGCGCCGCCGAGCTTGAAGCTGCGCGAGTAGGCGATGGCGGCGCCGCACCTCTCGAGGATGCTCTTGCAGATAGACAGGCCGAGGCCGCTGCCGCTGCTCTTCGTAGTGAACTTCGGGGTGAAGAGCTTAGACATATTCTCTTCGGGAACTCCGGGGCCGTTGTCTTCGAAGACTATCTCATAGAAACCCGGATCGGTACCGTTCCTCAAAGAAACAAGAACCTTGGCTTCCTTGATACCTTCGCAGGCCTGGACGGCATTGTTCAGGATATTGACGAACACGCGGACAAGCTGAGGGCGAGGGCCGCGGACGACAACGTCCGGAAGACCCAGGTACTCGAACTCGACACCGGGACGTGCGGCGTACATTTCCACCTCGTCGCGGAGTAGTTCATCGAGTTTAATATCCACCGGCTCTTCGGAGTACAGCTTCGCAAAATCCGAGAACTGATTCGCCGTTTCAGTCAAGACATCAATATGGTCCAGAAGAATGGTCGCCATATCGTCGAACTTGGTCTGCCAGCTCGGATCGCCGTTGGCCTTGAGCCTCTGGATACGCTGGATCTGTAGGCGCATAGGAGTAAGAGGATTCTTGATCTCATGGGCCACGTTGCGGGCCATCTCGCTCCATGCCTTATCGCGCTCGGCCTGGGCAAGGGCCTTCGTAGAAGCGGTAAGGTCGGTAACCATCCTATTGTATGACTGAACCAGAGAGGAGATTTCGTCTTGTCTGTCGTAGGAGATATACTCCAGACGGTCTACCCCGCCGGCCTCCATCTTGTGGCTCATCTCGGAGATGGGCCTGAAGGTCCTGTCGACGACATAAGATATCAGAGCGAGCGAAAGTAGCAGTAGGATGAAGAACACTATCACGATACTGATTGTGTGGGTTGCGGCATCCAGCTGGAAGTCGTAGCTGCGCTCCATATAAGGCGAGGAGAAGATCGCGAGGATATTACCGTCTGAGCCCATCACCGGAGCGTACATGGTGTAGATCCAGCGTGTACCGTATTTCTCGCGCTGGATGTAGTTGCCCTCGTTGAGATACATAATATGGTAATACGCGGTCTCATTGAGGCGGCTGCCGAGAACCATCTTTTCGAATAGCTCGGGCGAGGTCGACATGAGGATACGGCCGTCCGGGCGGAAGATCGAGATATCCGATCCGGTATTGTCTGAAACCCTGCGGATAAGAGCGAGCGTCTCCCTGGAGAACAGGGCGTCACTGGAGCTGTAGCCACGCAGTCCGGCCTGGAGCATGGTGCGGATCGAATTGCTCTTGTCCGACATCATGGTCCTGGCATTGGCCTCGTTGCGGCCGAAGACGAAGGTGACGCTGAAGGTGACGAGGACCGCCATGGTCGCGGTAAGGGAGACGGTAGTCAGGATTGTGATCGTCCGCTTGAACGAGTTCGGAGCCAGGGGCGCGCGCTTAGGCTTTCCGGAGAAAAGGCTGGCGAACAGGAAGAAGACCAGCGCCACCATCGCAAGCGCGAGGAGGTTGGAATCGACGTTCTTATACTGGCGGGAAATCACGAGTACCTCGTCTTCCGAGACCTGGTTCACGAAGTGGAGGTAGCCGCCGGAGACGTAGTCGGTCTCCTTGAGCGAGCGGAAGAGGGCCAACCGCTCTTCGGTGAGGCGGGTCGGGTAGGCGTACGAGCCCCTGAGGTACTGGCGGTCGCGGCCCTTATATTTGGCGTAGGAATAGCGCCATGGGATTTCGTCTGCCCTGCTTCCGAGTCCGAGCACGGACGAGAGCGACCTTCCGGGATCACCGGACTTGGGCTCGATGCTGACGTACATGGTATTCTGGCCCTGGTCCTCCAGATAATATTGGAACGCGCCTACATAGCGGCTGCGCTGGCCGGACAGAGGGGCATAGAAGAAATGGGAATTCTGGTCGATGCGGGTGCCGGACTCCAGGCCCAGGGCCTCGGAATCGCCTCCGATCTGGACGCGGATATCGTAGTCGGACAGGACCCGGAACAGGTAGTTGTCGACGATGCGCTCGCGCGCGATGCGGGCATTGTCCTCCGAACCGGAAGCGCGGCTGAGCACCTCGTCGGACGCGATCAGACTTTCGGCCTTTTTCAGCTGCTCCTCGACCGCATTGTCACGGTCGTTCGCCAGGTTTTCAGCCCATGACGAGATGATCATCTGCTCGCGCTCGAAGCCCATGGACGTGGTCACAAGGACCAGGTACAGCGCCAGCGCCAGCGAAGCTATCACCCTCGCGGGTACGGAGAAGAGGTCGACGCGCTTGCCGGGACGGTTCAGGGCGGGCATCAGCAGCACCGCGAGGAGCATGGTCGCGACCAGCATCAGCACGAAGGTCCCGAGAACCGCGGCCGACTCCCAGCTCAGGAGGTCGAGCTTCGTCAGATCTAGGCTGATGTGGGTGTAGACGAAGACTTTATAGAGCTCGATATAGGTAAAGCCGAAGATGCCGAGGATCACGACGATGTCGGCAACGGCGGCAATGATCGCGCTCGCCCGCTTTTTAATTCCCGCCCAGATGCTTTCGCGGCAGAGGTACAGGCAGAGCGAGATCATGAAGGTGATCATATTGATCAGCAGAATGATCGAGATCTGGCTGAGCTCGCCTTCGGTAAGCGGATACCACTTCGCTAGAGCGACGGTAGATAGGATCAGCAGAAAGATTGAAACCAGCGAGCCGCGGATGCTCGGAGCGCCCTTCAGGGCGATGACGATTCCGACCGCGAAGAGCAGCAGCGCGATCCACGCCAACTGCGAAGGGAGTTTGCTGCGAACGGGCAGCGACTCGTAGACCACCTTGAATACCGGCTGACCGTTGTACGAGACGCCAGTCCCGTCGGGGGTATGGAGGCTGCGGATGCTGTAGCCCTCCTGAAGGCGGAGTTTTTCGTTCCCCTCCAGTTTAAGGCCCACGACCACCGTAACCAATCCACGGTCGATCCTCTTTACCAGATAGCTCTCCTGCTGGGTGAGCTTCATATAGGTATAGTAGGAATTGAGATCCAGGAACGGGGTCTGAACTACCCCGCGGCGGCGGTAGCGGGTCGAATACGAACGGCGGACGATGTCGTCGTTACCTACCGGGAATTGATTGGCCCACGACTGAAGACGGTCGCTTACATAGCGATATACCACCATATCGGCCGGCAGTTTTCCGAGGTCCATCCACTGGTCCGGCGAACCTTCGAGAGCCTTCTCGGCGAAGGAGTCGAGGGTCCTGAGACGGTGTGTCAAGACCGTTTCTACGCGGTGTGCAGCACGGGGAGTGTCTCCCTTGGCCTTGGGAGTAAAGAGCGAGATGGCGAACAGCAGCAGCGCCGCGCCTATGAAGATGGCCGATAAGAGTTTGCGACTTACTTTCATTCGTGGTGATACGACTCTCCCTTAAGGATGGTGAGAGCGCGGTAGAGCTGTTCAACAAAAATCGTGCGCACCATCTGGTGCGAAAAAGTCATCTTCGAAAGGGAGATAAGGGATCCGGCGCGCTGGTAGACTTCTTGACTGAAACCATAGGCACCGCCGACCACAAATACGAGGTCGCGGCCTGCCGCCATTTTCTTCTGAAGCCAGTCGGCGAATTCTACAGAGCGGAACTCTTTTCCGCGTTCGTCGAGCAGTATCAGGTCGTCGGAGTCTTTCAAAGATTTCAGAATCAGTTTCCCTTCCGCGGACTTAATCTGGTCGCGGCTGAGAGAGGATGCGTTTTTCAATTCGGGAATTTCGCGTAGTTCAAAGGGTATATAGTGGCGAAGCCTGGAAGAATACACTTCCAGGCCTTCGGATACCCACTTGATGTCGGTTTTCCCGACTGTAATAAGCGAAACTCGCAAATTAGACTCTCTGGCCGTAAGTACGGTCGGTTGTGTTAACCGTGATCTTGTCTCCCTGGTTGATGAAGAGAGGAACCATGATCTTAGCTCCAGTCTCGAGGGTGACTTCCTTAAGAGCGGAAGTAGTAGCGGTATTTCCCTTAACTGCAGGCTCGGAGTAAGTAACTTCGAGGGTTACGTAAGTAGGGAGTTCGCAGGTAAGGCAGCGCTCCTCGTCTCCGGTGACGAACATCATTTCGACATGCTGGCCTTCCTTCATAAGGTCAGAGTTCTCAACTACGTCGTGGGGAAGAGTGATCTGCTCGTAAGTTTCTTCGTGCATGAAGTTGAAAGCCTCACCGTCGTCATAGAGGAACTGGTAAGGACGGCGCTCGACTTCGATAGTCTCGATCTTGGCGCCTGCGGTAAAGGTATTCTCCAGGATGCGGCCATTCTCCAGGTTGCGGAGTTTAGTCTTCACGAAAGCGGGGCCCTTGCCGGGCTTTACGTGCTGGAACCATACGATCATACACGGTTTGTCGTTGTACTTCAGATAAAGTCCGTTTTTGAAATCAGCTGTTGTTGCCATATAAATAGTGAATTGAATTATCTAAATCGCACAAATATAAATAAATTCTGCCACTTTTTCCAATAGCCAACGCGGGGTCGAGGTGGCGCCGGAGACTCCGACGGAGTCGCCGGGGCGGAACCAGTCGCGCTGAATTTCGGAAACGCCGCCCACGACGTAGGTGCGGGGGTTGACGCTGCGGCAGAGGTCGCTCAGGACGCGGCCGTTCGAGCTGGCTTTGCCGGTGACGAACACTATCGCGTCGTGGGAGCGGGCAAACTCCGCGAGGGCGTTGTGGCGGGTTGCGACCTGGCGGCAGATGGTGCGGTGGATCCGCAGCCCGTGAAGGCCGCCCTCCAGCAACCCGCACACCTCTTCGTAGCCCACCGGGCTCATGGTCGTCTGGGAGAAGATGTCTGCGCCGTCGGAAGGGCCGTCCGGGCGGGAGAGTAGTTCTCGCGCCTGGTCCATGTTCTCGACGACCCAGACGCGGCCGCGCGCGTTGCCGACGAGGCCGATTACCTCGGGATGGCCTTTCTTTCCGTAGATGATCACGTCGCCTGGCGCGGCCGCGATCTTTCGCTGAATCCCGAGCACCACCGGGCAGGTGCAGTCGATTATCTCAAAGCCGAGACGGCGGAGATTCGCGGAGGTTGATGGGGCTTCGCCATGGGCACGGATGATCACCGTCCTGCCCGCGCCGCCCATCTGCTCCAACTCGGCCGCGCTTACCGGGACCAGCCCAAGGGAGGACAGGCGTTCGAGCTCGGATTCGTTGTGGACGACGGGGCCCAGCGAGTAAAGCGTTTCGCCGGGGTGCGAGGCGAGGAAATCCTCGGCGCTGGTTATCGCCCGGATGACGCCGCCGCAGAAGCCGCCGCTGCCGTCGATCTCGACCTTTTTAATCATCGTAGAGGTTGAACTTTCCCTTGATGAGGCCCTTGACCCATGCGACTTCCTCGCTGATGGTCATGTTCGAGTTGTCGAGGATGAAGGCGTCGGACGCACGGCTGAGGGGAGAAGTCTCCCGATGGGAGTCGATGTAGTCGCGCTGGCGAAGGTTTTCCTTGACTTCGTCCAGGTTCGGGTTCTCGCCCTTCATCACGAGTTCGTCGTAGCGGCGCTGGGCGCGGACATCGGGGTCCGCGGTCATGAAGATCTTAATCTCGGCGTTCGGGAAGACGGTAGTTCCGATGTCGCGGCCGTCCATGATCACGCGGCCGCCCTTCGCGAGTTCATGGAGCTTCGCGTCCACGAATCGGCGGATATAGGGCACGGTCGCTATAGGACTGACCTGGCTGGAGACCTCCATCGAGCGGATTTCCTTCTCGATGCAGCGCTCGCCGATGAAAGTTCTGTTGTCTGAAGCGAACCAGAGGTCCAGGCCTTTCAGTGCAGCCTCGAGGGCGGGGCTTATTTCGTTTTCCTTATTGATAAAACGCTCTTCCTGGGCGAAGAGGGTAACTCCACGGTAAAGGGCGCCTGAGTCCAGATAGAGGAAACCCAGTTCTTTTGCCATAAGCTTTGCGAAAGAGCTCTTTCCGGTGCTGGAATAGCCGTCGATCGCGATGATGATATCGGGAACTGTCATATATTATACGTAGTCTTTTACGTTTTCGGGCGAGATGATGTCTTCGCCGAGGATGAGCAGGCGCTCAACCACATTGCGAAGTTCGCGGATATTGCCTTTCCAGGAACGCTCCTGAAGGGCCTTTACTGCCTCGGGGCTGAAACTCTTGCGCGGCATAGCCGTCTCGGAACAGATCTGCTCCACGAAATAATCTACGAGCAGAGGGATGTCTTCCTTTCTCTCGTCGAGCGAAGGGACCTTGATCACTATTACGCTGAGGCGGTGGTAGAGGTCTTCGCGGAAACGGCCTTCTGCGATTTCCTTCTTAAGGTCTTTGTTGGTTGCGGCTATTACGCGTACGTCTACCTTGATGTCTGCATCGCTGCCAACACGGCTGAGTTTGTTTTCCTGAAGGACTCGGAGGACCTTTGCCTGAGCGGCCAGCGACATGTCGCCGATTTCGTCGAGGAAAAGGGTTCCGCCGTCGGCTTGCTCGAACTTTCCTTTATGTTGCTTGATTGCTGAAGTGAACGAGCCTTTTTCGTGGCCGAAGAGCTCACTTTCGATAAGTTCGGAAGGGATAGCTGCGCAATTGACCTCAATGTATGGGGCGGCGGCGCGGTCGCTCTGGGAGTGGAGGCTGCGGGCCACGAGCTCCTTACCGGAGCCGTTGGGGCCCTCGATAAGCACCCTCGCCGGCGTCGCCGCCACCTTGGCGACTATATCCCTGATATGCCGCATAGGGGCGGACTCCCCTATCATCCTGGCCGCTCCGAAGACCTTCTTTTTCAGAACCTTGTTCTGGGTAGTGAGGGTAGCTTTATCGGTAGCGTTTTTGATAGTGATGAGGATTCTGTTCAGGTCCAGAGGCTTCTCGATGAAATCGAAGGCGCCTTTCTTGATACAGTCTACCGCAGTACCGATATCGGCATGGCCGGAGATCATCACTATTGCGCTGTCCACCTCTTCTTCCGAGAGCTTCGAGAGTACCTCGGTTCCGTCCATGACTGGCATCTTGATGTCGCAGAAGATGACGTCGTAATGAGAAGCAGTCGCGGCTTTAAGGCCTTCGGCTCCGTCTTCGGCTACTTCTACCTCATAGCCTTCATCGGAGAGGATCTCGCGCAGGGAATTGCGGATCGAGCGTTCGTCGTCTATGATAAGGATTTTCATTGCTTCTGGGCTGCGAGTTCTTTTTCATGGTCGGCCGCGGCGCGCTCTACGCTGACCGAGCGCTTAAGGACGAATCCGGCGCCGAGATACTTGGTACGGACGTCTTCGTCTGCCGCGAGGGCCTCAGGAGTTCCCTGCTGGAGGATGGTTCCCTCGTAGAGCAGGTAAGCCCGGTCTGTAATAGCGAGGGTCTCGCCTACGTTGTGATCCGTAATGATAACTCCAATGTTTTTGTATTTAAGCTTAGCGATAATGTACTGGATGTCTTCCACTGCGATAGGGTCGACTCCTGCGAAGGGTTCGTCAAGCAGGATGAACTTAGGGTCGATAGCGAGCGCGCGGGCGATCTCGCAGCGGCGGCGCTCGCCTCCGGAGAGCTGGATTCCAAGCGACTTACGTACCTTGGAGAGGTTGAACTCGGCGATGAGTTCTTCCAGACGCTCTTCGCGGCGGGCCTTGGGGACTCCTTTCATCTCCATTACGGAGAGCAGATTTCCTTCGACGGACATTTTCCTGAAAACGGAAGCGTCCTGAGGGAGATATCCCAGACCCATCTGCGCTCTCTTATACATAGGGAGCTTAGTAATCTCGGTATCGTCCAGATAGACATGGCCGTCGTTCGGCACTATCTGGCCGGTGATCATATAAAAGCTGGTAGTCTTTCCGGCTCCGTTCGGGCCGAGAAAACCAACTATCTCGCCCTGGTTTACTTCCATCGAGACACCCTTCACGACAGTTCGGATGCCGTACTTTTTAACCAGGTTTTCGCAACGCAGTTTCATATTAATTCGTATCGAGTTCGAGGTCGATTATAAACTGTTTCGCCTCCGGATTCTCAGACATGAGGACCTTCGCCTTGTCTGCATCCATGTATACAACTTTTTCCTGTGCTTCCTGAGGAACCACTCCCACCTCGAGGCGGACTTTGCTGGTCTTCAGCAGTTCTCGGAACGCTTTCTCCATCTGGGAGAGCATGTTCGCCCTGATCCAGTCGCGCTGGGCTTCGGAGACGACCTTGAACAGGACGTTCTTAAGGTCATTCTCTTCGCTGATTTCCAGCTTTGCGTTTTCGATTGCGCTCGCAAGCCTCGGCTTCGCGGCATAGTTCTTCGAGAGCTCCTTCCACATCTCCACTATCTTCTCGTCTGAAGGAATCGGGTCGGCGGAATGGTCTTCCGTCTCGGCTGTAGCGGCGTTCTCGGCTTCTGCAATTAACGAGCCAAGCGATAACGAGCCGGCGGTCTTTACCGGGCGCGGCCTGGCTGCAGGTTTTTCTTCGACGACCATTGGTTTC
>CAJOJC010000047.1:11936-31996 GCA_905234775.1 uncultured Bacteroidales bacterium
CCCCCGCCGCTTCGCGGCTCTACTGGTTTATCGTCACCCCCGACCTGATCGGGGGTCTTAGATGGCCGATCGGAGTCGGCCATGACTTTAGTCGGTTTCGCATCGGTAGCGGGGGCGGACTGGAGGAAGCAGAGGCGCATGAGGGCGTACTCGATGTGGAGCCTCTGGTTCGCGGCGGCTTTATAGCCGGCCTCGCAGGAGGTAGTTACTCCAAGGGCGTCGTAGATAAACTTAACGGAGCAGCGGGCGGCCTGTTCGGCATAGCGTTTCCTGAGGCTGTCCGGGAAATCCAGCAGGCTCTCGAGCCCACCGGTACGGCTGACCAGAAGGTCACGCAGATGTCCGCCGAGAGAAGATATGAAATACTGGGCATTGAAACCCTTTGCGAGAATTTCGTCGAAGGTCAGAAGCGCAGTAGTATAGTCTCCCGAAAGGGCAGCGTCTATTATCTTGAAGCCGTATTCGTAGTCGAGGACGTTGAGATTCTTCAGGACGTCTTCGTACTTGATGTCTGTTCCGCAGAAGGCAACGGTCTGGTCGAAGATGGTCAGGGCGTCGCGCATAGCGCCGTCTGCCTTACGGGCTATTACGTGGAGCGCTTCGTCTTCTACGTTAACCCCTTCTTTTCCGGCCACCATCCTGAGGTTGGCGACTATGTCCGGTACGCTGATGCGGTTGAAATCGTAGGTCTGGCAGCGGGAAAGGATAGTCGGGAGGATCTTGTGTTTCTCCGTCGTACACAGGATGAAGATCGCGTGTGCCGGCGGTTCCTCGAGCGTCTTCAGGAAGGCGTTGAAGGCCGACTGCGAGAGCATGTGGACCTCATCGATGATGTAGACGCTATACTTACCTACCTGCGGGGGAATCTGGACCTGATCCATCAGGGCTTTTATGTCGTCTACGCCGTTGTTCGACGCGGCGTCCAGCTCGCGGATGCAGTAGGACCGACCCTCCGCAAACGAAAGGCAGGACTCGCACTCGCCGCACGGCTCCATGTCGGCAGACGGATTCGAGCAGTTGATCGCTTTCGCGAAGATTCGCGCGGTCGAGGTCTTTCCGACTCCGCGGGGACCGCAGAAAAGATAGGCATGGGCCAGCTGACCCCGGATGATGGAGTTCTTAAGGGTTCTGGCGATATTGTCCTGACCGATGAGCGTCCCGAAGGAGTCCGGACGGTACTTTCTGGCTGATACGATATACTCTGACATAGCTTACAAATTTAAGCATTTTTGGTTAACTTTGCCCGAGATGAAAGCGAGGTTTGGAAAATATTTGATTGCCCTTGCAATCATGCTGCTCGCAGGGGGCTTTCAGGCTTCCGGCCAGGGCCGTATCTATACCCGCAAGGCCAGGCTCGCAGACTTCCAGACTAAGACGACTAAGGTTGTTCTCAGCGGAGACAGCCTGCTGGATATCGCTCTTCGCGAGGAGGTCCGCAGGCGCTGGAGAATCTCCCCCTTCGAGTTCTGCGATCCGGAAGATTTCGAGTCCCTTAAGAACGATTCCGCCTATTACTTCCTTTACCTTTCTCAGGACAAGGCTGGGCTGGCTTACCTTACCCTTTTCAAGGGCGGAAATGACGAATCCTTCCGCAGCCTCGACGGAAAACTTGAAGTCGTAAGCGTTCCCTTCTCTCCGGTTACAATTGCCTCCGGCCGCGAGTTCGTCTACCTCCCCGCCCTGCTTGATATCATCCAGTTCTTCGTGGAGGAGTCTCTCATCAATTCGGCCACCAATGTGTTCGGGCTCTCCTACTACAATGGAAACCTTTCGAAAGTAAAGAAGAAGAAAATTTTTATCGCCCGCGACGACCTGGATTCGGATTACCCCGCCCGCGACTCCATAGACGTCCTCGCCCCTGGCATCATGGCCGTGGACAATTTCGCGGCAGACAGCCTGTTCGAAGCCGGCTCGCCCGAGGCTATGATCGCTTTCAGCATCTCCCCCGCCGCACCTTCCCGCAGGGCCAGATGTTTCAATTTCATAGTCTCCGCAGACACACACGATCTTTATTACTATCAGTCGCGCAGTTACAATCGCCCCGGCAAACGCGGGTTCTCAAAGAGCGCGATCAAATCCATACGCAGAGAACACGGATATAAGGATGAGAAGCGGAAGAAGTGAGAGCGGCCTGCAGTACGCCGTCAAAAGCAGCGCCAGCAAGGTAGGCTACTGCTCCCTCAGCATCAAATGCGGAACCAGAGCCGAAGGCGAGCTCCCGGAGGGAACGGCTCACTTCGTGGAGCATACAATCTTCAAGGGCACACGCCGCTTCAGCGCCGCGCGAATCAATTCCTACCTCGACCGCCTCGGCGGCGAGCTCAACGCCTACACTACCAAGGAGGAGATCGTCCTCCATGCCACCGTCCTTCGCGAAGATATCTGGAAAGCAGTGGGTCTGCTACTTGAAATCGCGACCGAAGCCACCTTTCCCGAGCATGAAGTCGAGACCGAGCGCGGAGTCGTGCTGGACGAAATAATCTCTTATAAAGACAGTCCGTCCGAAGATATCTTCGATACTTTCGAGAGCCGCTTCTTCGAGGGCAGCCCGCTCGGCAGACTTACTCTCGGAACTGTCGATTCGGTCAGTGCGGCTACAGTCGATGACCTGAAGACCTACTACCGGCGCAACTTCATCCCGAAGAACATGGCGCTCTGTATCGTAGCCTCAGGAGATGAAGAAAAGCTGGAGAAGCAGATGCTGGCCCTTGCGGGGAAATACCTCGTCGGGGAGATCCCCGATCAGGTCGGGGATGACGGTAGTGGCATGCCCGGCGAAGACCGGACGGTCATACCCGGCGAAGACCGGACGGTCATACCCGGCGAAGACCGGGTATCTTCTTCACGGCATTTCGATATTACCGAAGACAAGAACAACCACGAAGCGAACGCGCTGCTCGGAGCGGAGGCGCCGTCGCTGTACGGGGAGAAAAAGAGGATTGCGGCAGTGTTGCTCGCAAATATCCTCGGCGGACCAGCGTCGAATAGCTTACTTGGCGCCGAATTGCGCGAAAAACATGGCTGGGTCTACGCGATCGAGTGCGGCTATTCGCAGTACAGCGACACCGGCCTGATGACGGTGAGCCTGGGCTGCGACAAATCCAATCTTAAGAAATGTCTTAAGGCGGTGGACCGTATCCTCAGCAAAGTGTGTGAAACCGAAATGAGCCCGGCTGCTCTCAAAGCCGCAAAGAAGCAGCTGCTCGGCCAGCTGGCGATTAGTTCCGACAGCGGCGAGACTCAATGCCTGTCTATGGGGAAGAGCCTGCTCGCCTTCGGAAAGATTATGGGCGATGCCTGGAACCGCGAAATGATCGAGTCTGTCAGCGCCGAAGACCTGCGCCTTACCGCCTGCGAAATCTTCGCTCCCGAGAAGGTTTCGAGACTCGTGTATTTGTAACATCTTCGTGTAGCCTCCCCTATTAGCCACATCAAGCTGGGGATTTTTAGAGTCACTTTGACTCGGTTAGAAAATCTGACGCAGAATAACCATTGTACCATACTACAGGAACACCTGAATCAGCAGAGGGCGGGAAAATAACAGTTACATCACACTTCTCGCATTTGACATATAAGTCTGAGAACTTATATGATAGTCTTGCTATCAATACCTCTTCGTCTAATTCTTTTATATCTTCAATCAAATGCCAATTGTTATCAGGGAATAGTAAGTCATAACTGATAATATAAAGATAAACTGAATCAATTTTTCCCGAGTACATTTCCCATTTGTCACAAGCAATCACCTTATTATAGCCAGCCGGGATGCTATTAAGAGCATTAGAGACAGCAAATGGGATTGAGTCATTAGGGTGTTTACCCTCTGGGAAGACTATTAAGTGTTCCTCAGAAGTATTTTGAAAGAAAAAACCTTCATAACCCTCCCACAAAAATTCGCAAGAAAGAGCCATCAAGGCAAGAACAAGAAAGGAAAAATATTTTTTCATAAACGATATTTATTATTCAATATAATTTGATGATATACGAATGTGAACGATAGAAAATAATACCAATCAGGAGAAAAAACAAATTGGTAGTTTTTAGGATCTCTGTCAAGAAGTGGCCTTACGCCTGTCTCGCCAATGGAATCATGATAATCTGCAGTTAAATTGTTTGCCCAAACCTCATACCATTGATTATCGTGGTCAATCAACCCCATCCTCTGAAGGCCGCAACTCAGATTCATTATTGCAACCTCTTATTTTTCAAAGGTAGTTATTATTAGCCGTATTTGTAACATCTCCGAAAGGGATAAAATCCTTCGTTTCAGAATTTCAGCCCAAATAAGGCGTTTTAATCACCAAAACAGGCCTTATGTCACATTCCAGCCGGGTATGTGACATTTTCTTCTGCGAGCGATACCCGCGCGATACCTTTGCAATCGTAAAAACGAAACGCAAAGCAATGACAGCAATAACAATGAGACTCGACAACGCGTCGAACATCTATCCCGCTTCGCTTACAAAGAGGTACGCTTCCATGTTCAGGTTAAGCGTCACCCTCAACGAACCCGTCAACGTCAACTACCTCCAGCAGGCGCTCAATAATACAGTAAAAAGAATCCCCAGTTTCGGTTGCACCCTTAAGAACGGCGCTTTCTGGTGGTATCTCAAAGAACTCGACAAAATGCCTACAGTGGGTCAGCTTTCGTCGCTCTCTCCCTTTGGATACCGTTTCCACGGCGGATTCCTCTTCAAGGTCAGCGCCGACGGTTGCAGGATAGTTCTCGACGTGTTCCACGCACTTGCCGACGGCAAGGGCGGTCAAACTTTCCTCCTTACACTTACTGCAGAATACCTGCGACTCCGCTACGGCATCAACATCGAATACAATGATCTTATTCTTGATCCTACAGATACTCCTTCTAAGCGCGAAACCGAAGACTGCTTCTCAGAGTTCAGCGGCAAGAAAGGCGCAATGGAGCAGAACGACACCGCTTACCACGCCCATGGCCACAAAGAAGGCTATAGGGTAATGCACAACGAGCGCATCACTATCCCCTGCGATGAAATCAAGGCGGTTGCTAAGAAGTATTCCTGCACCGTTACCGAGATTATCACGGCAGCTATGGTCTGCGCCCTTCAGGACGTCCATCAGCACGACCACCGCAAACACAAGAAGACCGCCATCAAGGTCAATGTCCCTGTGAACCTGCGTCCCCTTTTCGGCGGCAGGACACTTAGGAATTTCTCATCGTATGTAAATCTCGGAGTCGATGTGGCAAACGGTTACTACTCATTCGAAGAAGTACTTCAGATAGTCTCCGCCCAGAAGCGCCATCTAGTCCTTAAGAGCGAGCTCGAAAGGAAGGTAGCCGCCAACGTCGCCCTCGAGAACAACTTCGCAATAGCAATGATCCCGCTCTTCATCAAGAAGCACGTGATCGATCTTGTTTGCAAACTTAAAGGAGACAAACTTCTTTCCCAGACCCTCTCCAACCTCGGCAATGTAGAACTGCCCGAATCCATGAGGCAATACGTCTCCGAGATGGACTTCGTCCTTGGTCGCCAGAGGGGCGTTCCCGGAGCCGGAGCCTGTGTCAGCTACAACGGTAATCTTTACCTGAACTTCTCACGAAACATCGTTGAAGCCGATTTCGAATCCTACTTCGTGGACCAGCTCCACCAGCTTGGCATCACAACAAAACAGGTCTCGGAATAACCGAGACCTGTTTATTTAGAATTGCAGAGAGCCTGAACTACTTGAGGGTTCCGGCCTCGACTGCCTTTACCATGTCCTCGTTGGCGGTGATGTAGATCTCAACGCGGCGGTTCTTGGCGCGGCCTTCTTCGGTGTCGTTGTCAGCAACGGGCTTGTTGAAGGAAAGACCCTGGGCATAGAGGTGATTTGCATCCATACCGTTCTTCTTGAGCTCCTTCTTAACTGCGTCCGCCCTCTTCTGGGAGACCTTCTCGTTTGCCTCAGCGGTTCCGACATTGTCGGTGTGGCCAAGGATGGTGATGTCGGCGTTGGAGCCGAGATCCTCGAGGACAGTAGCGAAGGTCTTGAGAGACTCCTTAGACTCAGCGCTGAGCTCGGTAGAGTTGAAGTCAAACATGATACCGCTGGCGAAGGTGACCTTGATAGCCTCGAAGCCGTTGGCGTCGGTGATGGTCTCAATCTTTGCGGCCTCGATCTTCTCGAGTTCCTTTGCTTTCTTGTCCATGACAGCGCCTACGGTAGTTCCTACTGCTGCGCCTGCGCCTGCGCCGATAGCAGCTCCCTTGAGAGCGCCCTCAGAGTCGCCTGTGATGAGGTAGCCGATACCTGCACCTACTGCTGCGCCGCCGACTGCGCCGCCGAACAGACCCTTAAGAGTTGCACAAGAAGGGGCAAGGAGCATAGCTGCTGCCGCTACTACGAGTAAACCTTTTTTCATTTTGATTTGGTTTTAGAAAGTTAAACAATATAGTTAGTAAAAAAGTAATTATCCTATAGTCGCTCCATTCACGAGGGCTTCTTCAGGGGTAATGATTCTCATCTTTCCGTCTCCCTGACGGGCCATAAGTATCATTCCCTTCGATTCGATCCCGCGAATTACGCGCGGAGCGAGGTTTGCCAAAATACAAATTTGTTTACCTACCATCTCTTCCGGAGTATAGTATTCGGCGATTCCGCTGACTATAACCCTCCGGTCAATTCCGGTTTCAATGGTTAATTTAAGCAATTTATCTGTTTTTGGTACTCTTTCCGCCTCTAAAACTGTAGCCGTTCTTATGTCCATCGCCTCAAACTGGTCGAAAGTAACCTCCGCTTTCTGCGGTTCGACGTGGGCCGCCGCTTCTGCAGCGGCTGCTGCCTTGGCCTCCGCCTCCTTGGCCGCACGGATAGCGGCGAGGCGGTCGAGCTGGACCTGGATAGCATCGTCCTCGATCTTTTCGAAGAGGAGCTGAGCCTCCCCGATCTGATGGCCGGCTTTAAGGATGTCAGAGCGGCCGAGCAGATCCCACTCGAGCGGCGAATCGATCATGTCGCGCAGTTTACGCGCGGCGAACGGGGTGAACGGCTCGAAGGCGATCGCGAGGTCCGCGCAAATCTGCAGGCAGACGTTAAGGATAGTCCCTGTACGGGCCATGTCGGTCTTCGCGACCTTCCAAGGCTCGGTATCGGAGATGTATTTGTTGCCTACGCGGGCCATGCTCATCGCATCTTTCAACGCCTCGCGGAAGCGGTAGTTCTCTAGATTCTTCTCCAGCGACTCGCGAAGGGCCGGGATCTCCGCCAGAGCCTCCTTATCAATATCTTCAAGCGCGCCGGCCGCGGGCACCTTACCCTCGAAATATTTATGGGTCAGGACAACCGCACGGTTGACAAAGTTTCCGAAGATAGCGACAAGTTCGGAGTTGTTGCGGGTCTGGAAATCTTTCCAGCTGAAGTCATTGTCTTTAGTCTCGGGGGCGTTGGCGGTAAGTACATAACGGAGAACATCCTGCTTTCCGGGGAAATCCTCCAGGTATTCGTGAGCCCATACAGCCCAGCCGCGAGAAGTCGAAATCTTGTCTCCCTCGAGGTTCAGGAACTCGTTCGAAGGGACGTTGTCCGGAAGGATATAGCCGTCGCCGTAGGCCTTGAGCATAGCCGGGAAAACTATGCAGTGGAAGACTATATTGTCCTTCCCGATGAAGTGGACGAGCTTCGTATCCTCGCTCTTCCACCACTTCTCCCAGTCGTTCGGAAGCAACTGCTTAGTGTTGCTGATATAACCGATGGGGGCATCAAACCAGACATAGAGGACCTTGCCTTCTGCGCCCTCAACGGGCACGGGCACTCCCCAGTCGAGGTCGCGGGTGACCGCACGGGGCTGGAGGCCGCCGTCCAGCCAGCTCTTTACCTGGCCGTAGACATTGGAGCGCCACTCTTTATGGCCTTCGAGTATCCACTCGCGCAGCCACTGTTCATAGTCCTGAAGGGGCAGATACCAGTGAGTAGTCTCTTTCTTTATTGGCTCGGCGCCGCTGAGCTTCGACTTGGGGTTGATAAGTTCCTCGGGGCTCAGTGTACTGCCGCACTTCTCACACTGATCGCCATAGGCATCAGGGTTACCGCACTTGGGGCAGGTTCCAACTATATAACGGTCTGCCAGGAATGTCTTCGCCTCAGGATCGTAGTACTGTTCAGTAGTTTTCGTTATGAACTTTCCGGAATCGTAGAGCTTCTTGAAAAACTCTGAAGCGGTCTCTTCGTGGATCTTCGAAGAAGTGCGTCCGTAGACGTCGAAATTGATTCCGAAGCCCTTGAAGGACTCCGAGATTATCTTGTCGTATTTGTCGACTATATCCTGGGGAGAACAGCCCTGCTGACGGGCTTTGATTGTGATGGGCACGCCGTGTTCGTCGCTTCCGCAGACGAAAAGGACATCCCTGCCCCTCATCCTGAGGTAGCGGACGTAGATGTCTGCAGGCACATAAACTCCTGCGAGATGTCCGATGTGGACGGGGCCGTTGGCATAGGGCAAGGCCGCTGTCACGAGCGTTCTTTTATAACTCATATCTTCTATTGTTTCTTTATTTTCTTACTGAGATCCCTCTGGAACTTTTGATACTTAACGAGCGCCTGCATAATCTTCATCTGTTCGCCCGAGTCCTCTGTCTTCGCGAGCGAATCCTTAAGGAAATCGATCTTCATCTGAACCCGGCGCTCGGCGTACATTAGGATCGTTTTGGGGACATAGTTGACCAGCCACGACTCCACACTCATCATCGAGTCCGTGAAATTCTGGACAGTGATAAGATACTTCTCGAACGACAGCTCGGATGCTACCTTCACTATATCCGAATCAGGGCTGCCAAGCAGCCTGCGGATAATGGTGTCGTGGTCGAGGCCCTCGCAGTAAGCATCTACATAGGCGTCGTAGGTCTTTCTATATATAGAATTCTGGAGCTCTGAACCGTCTGCCTCGATCGCACCGCGGATAAAATCTGTAACGTTACAGACCTCGGGAGTATAGTACTCAGAATCCGTCTCGAACTTCATAAGGCGGTCTCCGAAGCGCAAAAGGAAGCTGAGGATGTCCGCCTCAAGCGGGGCAAGGCTCCTGTTTTCAAGCGCGGTTTCATCCTGACGGACGGGCACGAACTCCGGCGCATCCGCCTCGCCCATGGGAGCCATCTCCTGCAGCCCTTCGTCGCGTGCGGCGCGCCTGGCATCCCTCTCGCGGGCTTTATCCTCCTCCTCGCGCGCTTTCTGGCGCGTTTTGACTATGCGGTCGAAGATAATCTGCGCCTCGATTCCGAACTTCGCCGCCGTTTCCTGGACATAGACCGAGCGCTGGACGGCGTCCGGAATCAGGGAGATAGTGTCGGCGATATCGTTGATGAGGCCGGATTTCTTGTAGGGGTCTCCCGCCGCTTCCGCCAGCAGCAGGTCGGTCTTGAAGGAGATGAAATCACGCTCGTTCGCGGCGATATAGTCCATCACCTCTTGAAGGTTGTGTGAACGACCGAAGCTGTCCGGGTCCTCGCCGTCCGGCAGAACTACGATACGGACGTTCATGCCCTCGGGCAGGGCCAGCGCAGTCCCTTTCTCGGCCGCATGGATACCGGCCGAATCGCCGTCGTACATAATCGTCACGTTATTGGTAAAACGGTGGATCAGCCGAACCTGCTCCGCGGTCAGCGATGTGCCGCACGAGGCCACGACATTCTGGACGCCCAGCTGCTGCATGGTGATGACGTCTACGTTGCCCTCGACCAGGATGCATTTGTCCTGGCGCATGATCTCCGACTTCGCGAAGTAAATGCCGAGCAGGGCCTTGCTCTTGATGTAGATCTCCGTCTCGGGCGAGTTCACGTACTTCGCGGGATTGTCGCTCTTCAGCGTGCGGCCCGAGAACGCGATTACGCGCCCGGCTAGGGAATGGATCGGGAACATGACGCGCTCACGGAAACGGTCGACGAGCGAGCCGTCTTCGTGCCCGACGGTAAGGCCGGCGGCGATCAGGTAGCCTTGATTGCGGCATCGGTGAGGTCCGAACGGCCGGACGGCGCCCAGCCCAAGCCCCACTTTGCGATGGTCTCGTCTTCGATTCCGCGCGAGCGGTAGTAGGCCAGGCCCACACTCTTTCCCTCCGGGGTCTGGAGTTGTTCGTTGAAGAATTTGTGGGCGAATTCGCTGGCCAGCAGGATACTTTCCCGGCGCTGGCGGCCTGCGATTTCTTCCGCCGACATCTCTTCTTCCTGGATCTCTATGTGATACCTCTTCGCCAGATAACGGAGAGCATCCGGGTAATCCAGATGTTCGTAGTCCATCAGGAAACGCACCGAATCCCCAGCCTTTCCGCAGCCGAAACATTTGTAGATACCCTTCGAGGGAGTTACATAGAACGACGGTGTCTTTTCGTTGTGGAAGGGACAGCAAGCCACCAGGCTGGCTCCGCGACGCTTGAGCGAAACGAAGTCGCCGACGACCTCTTCTACGCGGGCCGTCTCAAGGATTAGGTTTACTGTCTCCTGGGGGATCATGAGGCTACTTCACAGATAAACTTGATACGGGTGAGGCGGATCTCCATCTCGGAGTAGTCGTTCTCGAGAGCCCTGATGGCATCGTCGAGCGAATCAGAGACCGCTTCGTGACGGAAGTAATCCATCAGCTCGGCGACTACGTCCGGTTCCACTTCCTGGTTTACGTAATAGTTTATATTCAGACGGGTACCGGCAGAGACGATAGTCTCAACCTCAGTCAGCAGGTCGCACATCGGCATATCCAGGCCCTTGGCAATGTCGTCGAAAGGCAGGCGCCTGTCAATCATGCCGATGATCTGGATCTTCACTGCTGACTTGCTGGCAGTACTCTTGACGATGAGGTCCTGCGGGCGCTCGATCTCGTTTTCCTCTACATATTTCGCGATGAGTTCGATGAACGGCTGACCGTATTTCTTCGCCTTTCCCTCGCCTACGCCCTGGCAGTTTCTGAGCTCTTCGAGGGTAATCGGGTAGAGGATGGACATGTCGTCGAGGGCCGGGTCTCCGAACAGGATCCACGGCTGGAGGTCCAGTTTGTGGGCCATGTCCTTACGGAGGTCCTTGAGCATGGCTAGCAACACGGGGTCACCTCCGCCGCCCTTCATAGCGGCTGCATTCGCCGCCGCCTCTTCGTCGTCTTCTTCGTCATCCGGCGAGCCGTCTCCGGTAAAGACGCGGTCTTCGACGAGATTGAGCTGCCATGGATTCTCTAGGAACTGTTTTCCGAGCGGGGTGACGTAGATCAGGCCATAGGTCTCGATCTCCTTGTCAAGGAGATGCATGATGAGGCCTTGGTGAATAACGGTCGCCCAGAATTTGTCGGTATGTTCTTCCCCGGCTCCGAAGTACTGGATTTTGTCGTGGTTGTAGCTCTTTACGAGAGCGGTATCGTTTCCGGAGAGAATCGCGGCGAGGTGTTCGAGCTTGAAGTGTTCTTTCAGCGAGAGGATGAGCTTGATGACGAGCTTCATCTCCGCACGGCCGTCGAATACCTTCCTGGGGTGCAGACAGTTGTCGCAGAGTCCGCAGTTGTCATTGGGATAGTCCTCGCCGAAATAGCCCAGAAGGAGCCTTCTGCGGCAGTCGCTGGACTCGGCATAGGCTACCACCTCATTCAGGAGCTGTTTGTTGATTTCCTGCTCGGAAACGGGTTTTCCGCGCATGAACTTCTCGAGCTTCTGGATGTCTTTGTAGCTATAGTAAGTAATACAAAGACCTTCTCCTCCGTCGCGGCCGGCGCGGCCGGTTTCCTGATAGTAGCTTTCGACGCTCTTCGGGATGTCGTAGTGGATTACGAAACGAATATCGGGTTTATCGATACCCATACCGAAGGCGATAGTCGCCACTATTACATTGACATCCTCCATCAGGAATTTATCCTGATTCTCGGCGCGGACCTTTGCGTCAAGGCCTGCGTGGTACGGTAGGGCCTTGATTCCGTTGATCTGGAGGAACTCTGCCATCTCCTCCACCTTCCTGCGGCTGAGGCAGTAGACGATTCCGGACTTACCGGGATGCTGGCGGATGAAGCGGACGATATCTTTGTCTGCGTCTATCTTGTCGCGCACCTCGTAATAGAGGTTCGGGCGGTTGAACGAAGACTTATAGACCACGGCGTCCGGGATGGTAAGGGTCTTAAGGATATCGCTCTGGACCTTAGGGGTAGCAGTTGCTGTAAGGGCGATAATCGGCGCACGGCCTATCGTATCCACTATCGGGCGGATGCGGCGATACTCCGGACGGAAGTCATGGCCCCATTCGGAAATACAGTGCGCTTCATCTACCGCGTAGAACGAAATCTTGATAGTCCTGAGGAACGCTACGTTCTCTCCCTTCGTAAGCGATTCGGGAGCGACATAGAGGATCTTGGTCTTTCCTTCCTTGATGTCGTTTTTCACCTCCTCTATCTGGGGGCGCGAAAGCGACGAATTAAGGAAGTGTGCGATACTTTCGTTACCGGATACGAATCCCCTGATGGCATCCACCTGATTTTTCATCAGGGCGATAAGAGGAGAAATAACTATCGCGGTACCGTCCATCAGCAGCGCGGGCAATTGGTAACAAAGGGATTTGCCGCCGCCCGTAGGCATGAGCACGAAACAGTCCTTTCCGTCCGTCAGGTCCTTGATGATCTCTTCCTGATCGCCCTTGAACCCGTCGTAGCCGAAGAACTCCTTGAGTGTTTTGCGGATGTCTGCTGATGTGACTGACATAACTTTATCTAAAATGTGTGGATTGCGAGGCCGGACCTGAGCTTAGGCTCGAACCAGGTAGTCTTTGGAGGCATTATATTACCGCTGTCTGCGATATCTGTAATCTGCTTCATGCTGACCGGATAAAGGGCGAAGGCTATCTTCATCTCTCCGCTGTCTACCCTGCGTTTCAGCTCTCCAAGGCCCCTGATTCCGCCCACGAAGTCTATCCTGGAATCTGTCCTGAGGTCCTTGATTCCGAAAACGGGCCCGAGTACTCTGGACGAAAGGATCGTGACGTCCAGAACGCCAATAGGGTCGTGGTCGTCATAGGTTCCGGGGCGGGCCCTGAGCTCGTACCATTTTCCCTCGAGATACATCGAGAAGGTGTGGAGCTCGTCTGGAGTAAAAATCTCCGTTCCCTTGCAGGTAACATCGAAGGTCTCTCCGAGTATTCCTATTACCTGGCTGGGAGTAAGACCGTTGAGATCCTTCAGGACGCGGTTGTAGTCCAGAACCTTAAGCTGATCCTCAGGGAAACAAACCGCCATGAAGTAGTTGTACTCTTCCTCGCCGGTATGACCCGGATTCTTCTTCGCCCGCTCTGCGCCAACACGGGCCGCCGCAGCACTGCGGTGGTGTCCGTCGGCGATATAGAAGGCGTCGATCTTGTCTGTAAAGAGCTTAGTAATCTCAGCTATGAGTTTGTCGTCGTCGATTACCCAGAATTCGTGGCCGAAGTTATTTTCGTCCGTGAACTTATACTCAGAGGGCTTCTTAACAGTATCTGCGATTATCTGCTCCAACTCCGGCTGATGTTTGAAGGCGAAGAAGACAGGCTCTATGTTGGCGCTCTGGATCTCGACGTGTTTCATACGGTCGTCTTCTTTGTCTTTACGGGTCAGCTCATGTTTTTTGATGCGGCCCTCGACATAGTCCTGCGAATTTGCGCAGAGGACATAGCCGTACTGGGTACGGGTGCCCATGGTCTGAGAATAGATATAGTAGCAGGGCTTAGGGTCGCGGACGAGCCAGCCGTTTTTCTGCCACTTGGCGAAGTTCTCCACCGCCTTTGCATAGACCTTGGGATCGTGTTCTTCCGGCATGGGATCGAAATCGATCTCAGGCTTCGTAATATGGAGGAGGGACTTCTCCCCTGCCATCTTCCTGGCCTCCTCGGAATCGAGGACGTCGTACGGCGGGGCCGCTACTTCGGTAACGAGATTTCTGGGCGGACGGACTGCCGCAAAAGGTCTTACTTTCATTTGTTAACCTGGAATTTGGTATTACCTGTCTCGAAATAATCTACTATCTGGCGCGCGGCGGCAAGGCCTGCGTTGATATTGGCTTCTGCGGTCTGAGCACCCATCTTCTTAGGGGTCGCAAAGACTCTGAGTCCGAACTTCTCCTGCAGCGCAGCGAGGTTGTCCGGAGCTACGTCTGTAACATACTTGAGGTCCGGGCGGTCTTCCAGCGCCTTCTCGAGGCCGGCTTCGTCTATAACCTCCTTGCGGGCGGTGTTGACGAGAGTCGCGCCCTTAGGCATCTTGGTAATCAGCTCGTAATTGATGCTGCCGATAGTACTCGGGAGAGCGGGGATATGGAGGCTGAGGTAGTCGCTGCCTTCGTAGAGCTCATCCAGCGTATGGACGGGCTCGGCGCCGCCCGCTGCGATCTGTTCGTCTGAGAGGAACGGATCGAGGGCCTTGACTTTCATTCCGAGGGCCTTAGCCTTAGCGCCCACGAGGCGGCCTACGTTTCCGAAGGCCTGGATTCCGAGGGTCTTACCCTGGACTTCCGATCCGGTCGCGGGAGTGAACTGGGTCCTGGCCATGAAGATCATCATGGCTATCGCGAGCTCGGCAACGGCGTTCGAATTCTGGCCGGGGGTGTTCATGACCACGACGCCGGCCTGAGTCGCGGCCGCGAGGTCGACATTGTCGTAGCCTGCACCGGCGCGCACGACAATCTTGAGCTTCGGGGCGGCCGCGATAACCTCGGCGGTCACCTTGTCCGAGCGGATGATCATCGCCTCAGCGTCTGCGACGGCTTTTACGAGATCCTCCTGGGCCTCGTATTTCTCGAGCTTTACGACCTGATGGCCGGCGGCCTCAAGAATATCTGTAATCCCTTTGACGGCCACCGCCGCGAAGGGCTTCTGCGTTGCGATAAGTACTTTCATTATGCGTGGAGTTTTTCAAATTCCTGCATGCAGGCGACGAGGGCATTGACGTCTTCGAGGGTGCAGGCGTTGTAAATCGATGCGCGGAAACCACCCACGCTGCGGTGACCTTTCAGGCCGACCATGTCGTGGGCCTTCGCGAAGGCGAGGAATTCGTCCTGGAGATTCTCATAGCCGGGGGCCATCACGAAGCAGACGTTCATGATCGAGCGGTCTTCCTTCTCGGCCGTTCCCACGAACAGGGGGTTGCGGTCGATCTCGGCATAGAGAGCATCCGCCTTAGCCTGGTTGCGCACTTTCATCGCCGCGACTCCGCCCTGGTCCTTGATCCAGTGGAGAGTCCTGTTCATGACATACAGAGGCAGCACGGCCGGGGTGTTGAACATCGAGAGTTTGTCGATATGTGTATGAAGGTCGAGCATGGTAGGGATATAGCGGCTGACCTTTCCGAGGGTGTCGAGTTTGATGATTGCGAAGGTACATCCGGCAGGGCCTACGTTTTTCTGGGCTCCGCCGTAGATCATCGCGTACTTCGATACGTCTACCGGACGGCTCATGATGTCCGAAGACATGTCTGCGATAAGGGGAACGGGGCTGTCGAAGTCTGTCTTGATCTCGGTTCCGTAGATAGTGTTGTTTGTTGTGATGTGGAAATAATCTACGTCCTTAGGGATTTCGAAGCCCTTCGGGATATAGCAGTAATTCCTGTCTGCGGAGCTGGCGAGGGCATAGGCATCACCATAGGCCTTCGCTTCCTTCAGGGCTTTCTTCGCCCAGACGCCAGTCTCGAGGTAGGCCGCTTTCTTCTCAAGGTAGTTTAGCGCCACGAAGAGGAACTCCATTGATGCGCCTCCGGGGAGGAAGACGACCTCATAGCCCTCGGGGATATTTAGAATCTCTTTCCAAAGGGCACGGGTTTCATCCATTACGGCGTCCCACTCCTTAGTACGGTGTGAAATGCAAAGCAGGGACACACCAGTCCCCGCAAAATCCTTGATAGCGTCTACAGTCGCGTCCAATGCTTCCTGGGGAAGCAGACAGGGACCTGCGTTGAATACGTGTTTTTTACCCATAGTATAGTGTGTGTTATAGATTCCGATAGTTAAAGTTAGCTATATTTTTAGTTCTTTCCAAGAAATCATCCTGCAGAGTAAGGCGTACTCTGATATGCATACTGCAGTTTTCGCCGAATTGCTGATTACGGGTCGGGAGACCAAGGTCTTTCACCACTTTCATCACCTCCGGCATCTGAGCGTAGTCGAAGCTGATCTCATACCAGACGCCAGCTATCTTTTCAATAATTTGAGCTTTTTCCAGGGCGTCTGCGGTCGAGGATTTATATGCCCTGATAAGCCCGGATATACCGAGTTTGATCCCTCCGAAATACCTGACGACTATTACCGCGATATCGCTAAGACCGGCGCTGTCTATCTGACCAAGGATGGGGCGCCCGGCGGAGCCTGCGGGCTCACCGTCGTCGCTGGCGCGCCAGACTTCGCCCTTCAGCCCGATTCTGTAGGCCACGCAATGATGACGGGCGTCGTGATACTCCTTGCGCGCTTTCTCCAACAGCGACTTCACCTCCTCCTCGCTCTCTACCGGATAAGCGAGAGCGATGAAGCGGCTGCCCTGGTCCTTGAACAGGCCCTCGGACGGTGCTGCAATACTCTTGTATGTATCTTTCAGTACACCCATTCTTCTCAAATTTAACAAAAATTCCTGACTAAAGCGCGCGTACCCCCGGCTTTTTCACCGAGGGTACGCACGAAAACGCGCCAAAACGTGCGTACCCCCAGCAATTTTGCCGAGGATACGCACGCTGACAGGAAAATCGTTTTAGAAGTTCAATGTAAGTCCAAGGCCCGAAGGGGCTGAGCCGAGGGAGAGATTGGTCTTTCCGGCGCCATAACGCTGATTGTAGTCGTCAGCGAAGGCTTTCATCTTACGGCCTCCTTTGACCCACAACGGAATTCCTCCAGCCAGACAGGCCACACCGACAAGGCCCCCGATAGTCGGACCGGTCTGGCTGATTTTTCCGAAAGGATTGTCTCCTTTGTTAAAATCGCTTATAATCAAAGACGCGATGAGGGAAAACGACACTGCAGCGCCGCCGGCAAAAGTGAGCAGGCAGCCACTAGTAATCTGATTCCTTGCTTTCAAGTAATCACTACCATAGAGAGAAACGCCCAGGTAGTCGCGAAACTCATCGTCATAGATGCGACCGTAGCCATCATAGAAGCGTCCGTGTCGGTAAACTATCGGGCCATAAGGGCCGAAATCCGGATTGTTGTACCTAGGAGCAACGGGCGCGGACCTGAATATGTCGGCAGGGGCAAAGACCTTTTCGGTGCCGTTCGCGAACACTATCCTGGCGACCTTATTAACCGACATCCGGTAATCCGGGCCTTCCTGATTGTCGAAGGTCTTGTAAAGTATATCGTCGTCTGAGATTTCGAGTATCTTCGCCTCGATAGACTTACCGTCAAAAGTGTGGATGATGTCTTGGGCATAACTTCCTGCGCACAAAGCCATCATCACTGCAGTCAATACCAATTTTGCTTTCATAAAAGTGAGTTTTTCCACCTTTCTGCCACAAATTCCATACCCGGCAACCGAATAGCGTTTTATAGTACTTTCTTGATGATGGCTTCCATTACCTCGTAACCGGGAAGCGTTGGATGGATGCCGTCATTGGTGTAGGCGGGATTGAGGGAGAAGCCGTCGGAGGCGACCATCGCGGGGAAGTAATCGACGTACTTGATGTGATTCTTAGCGCAGTACTCGCGCAGGCGGGCGTTAAGAGACTCGACTTTCTGCGGTGCGTCTGTGACTTCTTTGCGCCAGGGGAAAGCGGCGGCGGGGAGGACCGAACAGACTATGGGCTTGATCTTATTTGCCTTTGCGAGCTGGACCATGGTCACTATGTTTCCGAAGGTATAGTCTTCGTTGTACTCTCCCTGATTGAGGGCGATGTCGTTGCATCCGCAGAGGATCACGACCGTCTTGGGCTTAAGGTCGATAACGTCGCGCCGGAAGCGGAGAACCATCTGAGCGGTGACTTCGCCGCTGATGCCGCGCTCGACCATCTTGTCGTTGTCGAAGAAGCCAGGAGTACCCTTCGTTCCCCAGCCTTCGGTAATCGAGTCGCCCATGAACACGACTCGGCCCTTAGTCCCAACCGGGACGGTAGCGTTCTCGCCGTCGAACCAATGGTAGTGGACAAAATTCTGGGCTGACAGGCCGCAAACAGAAAGCATTGCGACCGCAATGGTGACTATTATCTTATTCATTTTCGTCGTAGATCTCTTCAGTTTCGTCGTCTCCGTCCTCTTCGTCCTCGTCATCATCTTCTTCGTCGTCGAGATCCTCATCGTCGTCGTCATCATCGCCGCCGAGGAGCATGTCGAGGGCGCTCTTCTCGCCCGGGAGGTGACGCTTCTCCTGAGGTAGATCTTCGAAGGCGACGTAGCCGTTTTCGAACTCGATAGGGAGAGGACCCTTCATGTCGTTCATGAGGGTGGGGGCTGAGACTTCAGAACCAGGCTCCTCTGCTTCAAGGGTAATGATAACCTTTTTCTTCGCCTTTGTATCGTAGAAATACTCAAAGAACTCGGCGCCGGCTTTTATGGCCTTACCTACCGGAACCTCGTCTACGACTCCGAATCCCAGGTTCACGAGGGCATAACGGGCGAGAACGGTCTCGCCGGCCATGGCCTTGAATAGGATTGGCTGATCGGCGGGGAACTCAAGGTCGGCCTGCAGCTGTTTATGGAAGCTGTAAAGTGTGTTTACGGAATTTACTTTGTAGATTCTGTAAAAGCCCTTGATGCCGGGCAGAGTGACGCGGAACTGATAAATCATACCACGAAGTTAGCAAAGAAAAGTCAAACACGATTCATTTTTGCTAAAAATGAGAGATTCTCTCCCCTGCGCCGGGCGGGAGAGAGAATTCGGCCAGTTTGGCCGACCGGCCCGGAGGGCGGGAGGCTGAGATGGTGCTTGAGTAGGTCGCGAGTTAGGCGAGCGACCGGTCTATCGAAAGTACCCCTAGATTCGTGATGATTCTTGGCGCGGGAGATAAGTCGCTGACTCTCAGCCTAATAAGTGAATTAGGCCCGTCGATTTCGGCAGACCTAATTTGATGATTTATCTGATAGTCAGAAGGTTATCCTCCACGGCGAAGTACGAAGTTGATGAAAGTGTGCGATTTGGGCTTCTGCCACACCAGGGCGCGCAAGGTGGAAGAAAAGGGGCGACACCTTGCGCGCTAGAAGGCATATGATGGGGTTTTGTGCGCAAGGTCCCCGTGTTAGAATTCCACCTTGTGCAAAAACAGCGGGGACCTTCCGCACGCGAAATGCATTACAGGTACCTGTGGGGCTATATGACTGCGGAAGGTGTGCCGCACAAAAGCACACCTTCCGCAAACGGGTGGGGGACCTTCCGCAAAACGCCCCATTTGGGCGGAAAAACGCCACCGAAATCCGCCAAAGACAAAGGGGAAGAGCATTCCGGCGGAAAAACGGGCCCGAAACTCGCCGTGATGAGACGGGAAGGGAAAAGATAGCGACAGAAAAAAGCAAGGCCGGTCCCGGAGGATCGGCCTTATCAGGATGCCCGAGCGGGTCGGGCATGACAGTCCGAGATTACTCAGCTTTCTTGCCAACCTTCTCGAGGGTGACGTTGAAGATGAGGGTTGCGCCGGGCTCGATGCCGCCCTGAGGCTGGCCGTTGTCGCCGTAGCCGAGCTTAGCGGGAACGTAGAGTTCGATTTCGCCACCTTCGCCGATGAGGCCGAGGCCTTCCTGCCAACCCTTAACAACACGGTTGAGGAAAAGCTTGGCAGCATCTGCATCCGGCTTGGTCTCGTCGAATACGGTTCCGTCGAGGAGCTTACCCTGATACCTTACGTAAACAGTGTCCTGGCCAACGGGCTTGACATCGTTACCTTCGGAGATGATCTTGTACTGAAGACCGGAAGCGGAAACCTCAACACCAGACTTCTTTGCGTTGGCGGCAAGGAACTTATCCTCTTTCTCCTTGTTGGTGTAAAGGATGAAGTTGCGACGGTCTGAAAGGAACTTATTGAAGAGTTCGTTCATCGTGTTGGGATCAACGCGGAACTGCTCGGTGAACTCAGGATCACGCTGGTTGCCCTTAGCGTGGATGAAGTCCTCCATACCCTTACGGATCTGAGCATAGTCAAGATCACCGAAGTTGTATCCC
>CAJOJC010000048.1 GCA_905234775.1 uncultured Bacteroidales bacterium
TCTGAATGATGAGCGCGTTATAACCCTCTGGAAGTATGATTGGTTGGGGCAGTACTATCACCTTTCGCCCCTTTAGCTCGGCTAAAACTTATACTGGTAACCCACACACAGGCTCAGCCTGAAAGTGTCCACCCATCCTGTCTCGTCGGCAAACAGCCTGACTCCCTTGGTCGACCAGCTCGAAGGACCGTTTGTGTCTATCTCATAATCGGAGCAATAGTCAGCGAGCAGCCCAAAGGTAATATTGTGGTGCTTCGACGGAGCCCAGTCAGTGCCGAGATTGAGGCGGAAGCGGTTGAAGTAGACGTGGGTATAGCCCGTATGGGTGTAAGAATAGTAAGGCCTGCTGCTGGTTTCGGTATATTGGAGAGAGCCCGTCACCTCTCCCCAGGGGTCGTTGAGGGCCGTTCTCGCCTCAAAGTAGACGAAAGGTTCCCAGTCATAAAAGCCTTTGTACTTTACTCCAACACGGCTCTTAAGGGAAAGGGCATTACGGGTCTTCTGGTAGACATTGAGGCTGTCGTCTGTCCGGTGAGTGAACTGAAGTTTCTCCTTAAGCGAGAACTGAAAATCACCAGCCCTGTAAGAAGCAGTCGCGTCTACGAAAGCCCTATGGCGCAGCGCCCCAAATGTAGATGAACTCAGCTTGTAGGGATTGATAAGGGTATAACCTCCCCCGATCTTGAAATTCTTCCCGACCTTATATGAAAGATCGACAGTAGTGCGCAAATCATCCAGTCCAAAAAAACCGTCGTCTACACGCATCTCTTCTTCGACCCCAAGGTGGAGTCCCTTCACTATCTTATAGTCTGCGCCCACGCTCGTGCGCGCCGCGAACTCCTGCGCGGCGCCGGAAAGCGGCAGCAACATCAGCGCTATGACTATCAATTTTCTCATTCTACGTAGTCCTTCGCCCTTGTAAGGGTATTGATAGAGTTGGATTCTCCCTTTTCGAGTCGGTAGAAAACTTTGATGTATGCGGCATCCCTCAGGAAGTCGACATGGCCGATTTCCAGGTTGTCTATCTTGACACCGAGGCGCTTCTCAAGGTCGGCGACAAGTTCTTCGCGACGCTCCGGGACGATGAGCTCGATACGGTCGTAAAGCACCAGCTTGGTGGTAGTATGCTTGACCAGGCTCTCGCTCTCGAGGATCCAGACGAGCAGGACGATCAGCAAGTTTACCAGCGCCATCACTCCTACGCTGCCCCACGAGAGCACGTAATGGGCCCCGACGAGGTGGAAGATGGGCGCGAGGCCGTTTACCGCCGCGAGGGCTATGATGACGAACAGGTAGGTCATCTCCCTGATCGGAACTGTCTCCGTACGGTAGCGGATTACGCCGAAGATGGCGAACAAACCGAGCGTGAGACCCACTCCTACCTCAACGTTACCCATTATGTAGAGGAGGGTAAGCATCGCCGAGGAGAAGATCATGAACGTAAAGTAATAATCGCGCCTGCGGCTCTTCCTATAGTAGAAGAAATGTACGAGCAGCCAGCAAATCACAAGGTTGATGGCGAAGCGGATGCCCAGCTCGCTTATCTTCTGGGCGGTAGTCATCATGGCGTCCGTGATGGTCTGAACATCAAGGAGCATATCATCTGCCGGATCCAGGTTGCCAAACGCTGAGAGGTCGTCCTGGATGAAGCTCATAATGTGGGGGAATTTCATATTACTGTCAGTTTTTTACCTATTGTCTTTTCTATTGCACGCACTTTAAGATTGAAGCGTCCGGGGCGTGCCTCCGGATCGGTCAGGGTTACCGCTACACAGTATTTGCTAACCCTCACCGGCTTCACTCTGTTGTCCAGCAGGATGCCCTTCATCTGAGAAGCGGCCCTTCCGTCCTGCTTGAGTTCGATAATCACCGTATCCTCAAGCGATGCTTTCCGGCCAGTACGGTAATTCTCGAAATTGAGCTCCGTATCTATCGTCAGGCGCTCGGTCATGGCCGGATTTACGAGGGTGATTCGGCGGAAGTTAGTAGACAAGACCGGCGTAATATCGGCCACCGTGAACCAGGAATGCTTAGCCAGATACGCTACTGCGTTGTCGTCTGCTCCGAAGTCCATGAGTTCGGATACAGGGATTTCCGTCCTTTTCTTCGATGTGCGCCCTTTGTTGTTCTTACGCTTTATCTCCAGGTAGGCCTGACCAGCGTCGAGATAGGCCCGCGTGCGGACTTTCTGCCTTACAAGATGCTTGTTTCGGTGGTCATAATACATTCCCAGCAGAGGGGTGTCGTAATAGACGGAGCTATAGCGGGTAAGGGGCAGCCCTTCGATAACAAGGGCCCGATAGCCGGCAGCAGCCGCGTCATCGAGCACCTTGAGGAGAGTCTCGTCGTTGGTTAGGTACTTGGAGTCGATGCGGTTCATCAGCTTGATGCCGTCCATCTCCCCGAGGGTGATGGGCGCCATAGCCCCGAGGGCCTTCTCAAAGCTGATGTTCTCACTCGGCATCCTGCGCTATGTATTCGAAGTGTTTGATCGAAAGAAGCTTACCCCTGGCATTGTAGGTATACTGGACCTTTTTCCTTGAGAATTCGTTGTACTCGAAAGTCTTGTAAGTCTGCAGACGGTTCCTTCCGTCGTAGACCAGCTCCCGGCTCACCTTTCCGTCGGCCCCATACTCGAAGCGCTTGCGCCACTTCTGCCCGTCCGAACTATATTCGATTTCTTCGATCTTCTTGCCCTCGGGGCTATATGTAGTTACATGGTCCAGGGCCCTTGCCCCGCTCTTGGGCTCGGTATTCCACTCTTTGATCACAAGGTTCTTCTTGTTGATCTTAACGGCCAGCGTATCCTGGGCACCCGCCGCCGGAATCAGCAGCAGGGACAGTAGCGCCATTACTATTATCTTTCTCATAATCAGCCAAAGATAGTGATTTTTATCAATCGCCCTACCAGCGTCCGCCCGGGCCGCCCGATGAACTGCTGCTGTACGAGCTCAGGGAGACGGAACTACCGCCCGTGGCCGTGGCGCCGATTATGCCCATGCCGTTCCATATCTGCTCGCCGTCCGAGAAACTGACTCCCGAGCTGACTGCAGGCTTCGACGAGCCCGAAACAACGAGGGTGGTTCCACCGCTGGAGGGGGTCTTGAATCCGTACACAGTTTCGCCGACAGTAAGCGAATACCAGGTATTCTTGCTCCACGAACTTGCGCTGTAGCAGTCCTGGCTCAGGGACGATCCGCGCTCAAGGCCGCCGAGGGCGAAGATCGTTCCGCCGGAGACATATAGTTTCTTGCCGCCTTCGGTATTGGCGTCGATCGCGACCTCTGCTCCGCCCGAACAGACGGCATACACGACGCCGCCCTCGATGTAGCAGTTGCCGTTGGCGTCGAGGCCATCGTTCCCTGTAGAATATGCGCAGACAAAGCCGTCTTTGACGACCATCTCGCCGGCCGAATTGATTGCGTCGTCGGTCGATTGGGCATAGACGGTGCCGCCGGTGATTTCGATATTGCCCTTGGACTCGATGGCTTCGTGGTTGGAGGCGGTTACCGTCAGGGTGCCGGCCGAGATGTAAAGGTTGCCGTCGCATTTGACGCCCTTGGCGCCCTTCGAATTGTCGGTCGAAGACGAACTCGCCCAGCGAGGGCCGCCACCAGGGCCACCCGGACCTCCGCCGGGGCCGCCTCCAGAAGAGCTGCCGTAATTCTCGCCGGTCACGGTCACGGTAGTCGTGCCGCCCTGGAAATAGGCGGGGCCGTCGCAGCTGATGCCTTTCCCGCCCTGGCCGGAACTCGAAACGGTCAGCTCGCCGCCCTGCATCACGAAGACCATGTCGGCCTTGACTCCCGCGCTGGCTTTGTAGTCCGCATCCTCGCTGTCGTATGCCGTTCCTCCGGAGACCGTGACGGTAGTCTTGCCTCCGGTGAATACGACCAGCGAGTCGGAGGTGATGCCCTTTTTCATCGCAGCCGTTGCCTTGGCGCTCAAGGTCCCGCCGTCTACTATGACTGCGTCCTTGCCGCGAATTGCATGGCCAACGCTCGAAGATGCATCGATTGAGACTTCGTCCGTTACCCTTATGTAATCATCCGACGCGAGCGCTGAATTTCCAGAGGCAGTGATTTTGAGCGCTCCGGTACCGGAGAAAATCAACTGGCCTTCCGAGAAGAAGGCTGCTTTTTCATCTTCTTCTGCGGGAGTATCATAAGTTGAGCCGTCTTTGAGGGTATTTGCTCCGCTCAAGACTACGAAACAACGTTTTTTGCCTTGGTTGTTGATGGCCGCTCCCGAGGGATTGGTCAGGGTCAGGTCCTCCAGAGTGAAGGACTGTTTGTTGTTGGAATACGTCTTAAAGAATCCGTTAGAAGAGGAGCCGGTAAGGACATACGCCACCTTGTCTGTATAGTCGGTATTATTTACCGTTACTTTGTTCCCGTCGACACTTACTATGCCGTTCTTGTCTCCTTCCACCTGAGCTTCAGCGCTCTCGGAGAAGGTAACTTTAATAGTGTAATCAAAGGAGGTACTGTCTATCTGATCTTCAGTATCGTCAATGACCGAGTAGGTCGTCCCTTCTTTCACTCCCGAGGAAAGTATGTCTTCCTTCCCGCATCCCGCGGCCGCTATCGCCGCTATAAGGATCACTAATGCTTTCTGTTTCATGGCGTTCAAGTTTTTATTGTACACGCATATTTGTTTTGATGCCGCACATATTTCAAAACCGATGCCAAAATTACAAAATAATATTTGCCAAGGTATGTAAAACCGTCCGAATCACACACCAACCCCCTCAAAATCGCCCCTTGGTGTGTGGGGAAGCCTAAATCCCACACCAACCCCGCCGAAATGCAGAATTTCGCGGAAGGTCCCTGTCTATTCGCTCGCAGTGCGTGGCTATCGCCCTCCGCAATTTGGGTGATAGCCACGTTTTGGGCCTTTTTCGCTCCCATCACCCCCTGCGCGAGGGGTGATAGACACGCTCACTGCCTTCATCCACCAGTATCCTACCCTTGAAAGCGCCGCGCCTAGCGTGAAAGACCGCCCGAAGGACCTGCGGCCGCTCCTGACGATAATCAAGTCGCGACCGGGAGTGTCCGCCAGGTACGATTTTGTCGAAGATCGCTCCTAAGGCCGCTCGCAGGAGTGCGTGCGGCCTCTCTCGACCCTTCGAAAAAATCGTCCCCCATTGTTTCTGACGCCGCGAGTGAAGCGGTACTGCGCAAAGGATGTCCTACCCTTCGCGGGGAGCGAGCTGGCAGGGGGAATATATATTCCAGCGGTAGAGAGAGCCGATATCGGGTATTCGGTCGGGACACCGCGTATTCGACTGGTCTAGCAGTAGCGCCGGAGGAGCGGGGACTCCCTCGAGCGGGCGTGGCCCTTATCATGCGGAGGATGACGCATCCCCCGATACCCCCTGCGGCCTTTCCACCTTTCCGTATTTGCCTTCGGTCGCCTGATGGCGACTCACTATGCTTAGCTGAGGGTCCGAGCGAGCAAGGCGCAGACTTGCGAGACGAGTCCCGCTCGAGGGAGTCTCCGGCCGCAGGCGCAGAAGGAAAGGCCGACTGCACCCAAAACCCCGAATTCGGCGCCGACGAACTAAAAAATTGATACTACTATGCGGGAAAATCCGCAGAGTAGTACCAACTTTCTAAACGCATCAGGCAGGAGACCCCTATCAGATTGCGCTGTCTACGGTCCAACTGAAGGCCCTGAGGCCGAGGTCCTCGAACTGAGTGTCCTTTTCGTGGAGGGCCTGAAGAAGCGGAGCGACTACCGAGTCGTCGACTACCGTAAGCATGGCGTGGTTCATGACCGGCCATGCGTGGGAGCCGTAGTGGGGCTCGCCAGTTTGGGAGCCTCTTCCGCTGACTTCAGTCCAGCGGGTGAAACCCTTCTGGCCGAAGCTCTCGAGGATTTCGGCTATCTCTTCGTTGTATGCCTGATTGTAGGCTATGAATACGGCTTTCATTGTTTGGCGAGTTTTTTCTGTTGTCTTCTTTCCTGCCTTACGGCAAACACACAGTAGATTGTAGGAATGAGCACCAGGGTCACGAGGGTGGAGATTGAAAGTCCCCAGCACACCACGACTCCTAGGCCCTTCCACATCTCGGATCCCTCGCCGAGGCCGATGGCCATCGGGAGCATACCGAGAACGGTAGTGAGGGTAGTCATGAGAATAGGACGCAGACGGCTGCGGGCGGCCATAGCCGAGGCCTCAACAGCTCCGTATCCGCGCTCGCGCAGCAGAATCGTATAGTCTATCAGAACGATACCGTTCTTAACGACTATACCCATAAGGATAATGACGCCGACCAGACCCATCACTCCGATTGCTCCGCCATTAATCAGCATTCCAACCGCAACACCCACTAGGGCGAACGGGATAGAGAACATGATCACGAACGGAGAAAGGAACGACTCGAACTGCGCCGCCATCACTATGTAGACAAGCACTACGATAAGGATCAGGAGGATAATCATATCGTGGAACATCTCCTGCTGGTCTTCGTAGTCGCCGGCGATTACCGTCGTAAGGCCGTCCGGAATCTCGGTGTCGGCGATAATCGCCTCCGTGCGTTTAACCGCATCGCTGAGGGCCATTCCGCTCTTGAGGATGCCGCTTACGGTGATGAGACGCTCGCGGTCCTTGCGCTCGATGGTCGGGGGAACCTCGGCCTCAACGAGGGTGCCAAGCTCCTTCATCTTCACAGGCCTGCCCTGGGCGTTCATGATGGTGATGTTCTCCATGTCCTCGATCGAGCGGCGGAATTCGGGCGCATAGCGCACGCGGATGTTGTATTCCTCGCCGTCTTCGCGGTAGAACGACGCTACCTGGCCCGACATGGCCGCGCTGAAAGCGGCACCGGCGGTAGAAGAAGTCAGGCCGTTGAGGGCAAGCTTCGTGCGGTCGAAGTTGATCTGGTATTCGGGCGTGTACTCGTCGCGAGAGAGGGTGACCTGGACGAACGCGGGCTCCTTGAGCATCTGCTCCTGGAGGAGGTGTGCCGCGCGGTCGGTATCATGGAAATCGTAGCCGTATATCTCCACGTCCACGGTGGTAGCGCCGCCCATTCCGCCGCCGCCCTCGAAGACCATGGCCTTACGGATCTGGGGATAGCGGGTGAGGATGCCGCGGATGACGGTAGAGATTTGGTCCGAACTGCGCTTGCGGGTGCCGACCGTGCCCACGTTGAGGTTCATCGAGATGACGTGGGTGCCGTTGCTCTGCATGTTCGCGAACGTATTGTCCGTATCCGCCTGGCCGTAGGTGATGTTGATGATCTTCAACTCGGGCACGGCCGCGACTATGTCGTTGTAGATGTCTTCCGCGACCTGGGCGGTAGTGGCCTGGGCCGTGCCGACCGGCAGGTTGATGTTGACCCTGATTCGGCCTTCGTCGCTCTTCGGGAAGTATTCGGTCTTCATCTGGGGGATGTAGAGGCCGGCGACCGCGGCGAAGATGATGAATGCGCCGATCACCACCCAGCGGCGGTGGGTCGTACACCAGCGGATGAGCCGCCCATAGCCGGCCGATATCTTATCGAGAAGCCGGTTCCACGGCCCGAAGAAGACATCGTAGAACTTGCCGCTGCGCTTGCCCGAACGAAGGAAGCGCGAGCAGAGCATCGGGACCAGGGTGAGGGCCGCCGTGGTAGAAACGACCATGATGATACTCACGATCCAGCCGAGCTGCCTGAACATGACGCCGGTGAAGCCGCGGATCATGGTCAGCGGGAGGAAGACGCAGAGCATCGTGAGGGTCGAAGCCACGACCGAGATCGAGACTTCGCCAGTTGCGAGCACGGCCGCCTCCTTGGGCTTCTCGCCGCGGTCGAGATGGGTCGTTATGTTCTCGAGGACGACGATGGCGTCGTCCACGACCATTCCGATCGCAATCGAGAGGGCGGACATCGAGATGATGTTAAGCGTGTTGCCGGTCGCGAACAGGTACACGATCGAGGCCAGCAAGGCCACCGGAATCGACAGAACGATTATGAAGGTGGCGCGCCATCTTCCGAGGAAGAGGAACACTACGAGCATAACCACCAGGAAGGTGATGATGATCGTGTCGCGCAGGGTGTTGATCGTGTTGATGATATTGGTAGAACCGTCAACCACAGTCTCTATCGCGATGTCCGAAGGGAGGTTGCGCTCAATCTTGACGAGCTGTTTCTTAATCTTGCGGATTACATCGACCGTGTTGGCGCCGGACTGCTTCTGGATGATGATACGGGCCGAACGGCGGCCGTTGGTGTAAGATTCCTGCTCACGCTCCTGGGTACCGTCGCGAAGGGTTGCTACGTCGCGCAGGTAGACTATCTTTCCGCCGACCGTGCTGAGCACGATGTCAAGCATTTCTTCCGGCGACGTAAACTCTTTCTGTACACGGAGGGTGTAAGTATCGGTTCCTACGTCGATGTTGCCGGAAGGAATGTTGCGGTTTTCAGCGGCGATGATCTGCGCTATTGAACTTACTGTTAGTCCGTATGCTTCGAGTTTATTCGGGTCGCAGTAGATCTGGATCTCGCGGGTGGGCGCACCTACAACGGAGATTGTTCCGACGCCCGTCACGCGCGCCAGCGGGGTGGCGAGGCGGTCGTCCAGAATCTTGTCCAGGCCGGGGAGCGATTCGTCGGCAGTAGCCGACAGGATCATGATTGGCATGTCGTCTGCACTGAACTTGAAGATGGTGGGCAGGCTCGCGCCGTCGGGCAGCGAGGTGCTGACCATGTCCAGTTTGTCGCGGACGTTGTTGGTCGCCTCTTCGATATCAGTTCCGTATTCGAAGGTAAGGGTAAGGAGGCTGATGTTTTCCTTGGAATTGGAGGTCAGCTCCTTAAGGTCGGAGACACCGTTGAGGGCGTTTTCCAGGACCTTGGTAAGGTTGTTCTCGATGTCTTCCGCGCTGGCTCCGGGGTATGAGCTCATGACCATGATGGTGTTGCTCTCGAACTCCGGGAACTGCGCGATGCTCGTCTTGGTCAGCGAGTAGACGCCGAAGATGATGAACACCACGAAGATAAGCGCGGTGGTGACCGGTTTATTGACTGATGTACGGTAGATGCTCATTACTCGATGACGTTTACTCTGGTGCCGTTGCGCAGGACGCTCTGGCCGCTGGTAACTACTGTTTCGCCTTCACTGAGGCCGCTAAGGACTTCATACTGGTTGCCGAGGTGACGGCCGAGCTCCACCACCCTCACTGAGACGGTCTGATCCATCTCGTCGGATTCGAGCACGAAGACCGTCTTGGTTCCGGATCCCTGCTGCTTAACGATTGCGGTATCCGGGATGAGGATGCGGCTGACACTGCCGAAGGTTATCTTGGCGCTGCCGTACATTCCCGGGCGAAGCTCACGCGAGGCGTTGGGGATGTTGATTTCCGCGGTGACGGTATGAGTGACAGGGTCGATGGTGGGATGGATCAGGGCCACCTGGCCATTGAAGGTTTTTCCGGGAAGGGCCTCGGTTACGATCTCGGCCTTTACGCCCTTTTTAAGGAGCGAGTAGTCTTTTTCGGAGACCGAGACGAGAGCCTTAAGGGGGTTGATCTGCTGGACCACGAACAGCGGCGATGACATCGAGTACATGTCGCCCTGGTCGTAATTACGGGCGGTGATCACTCCGTCGAGGGGGCTCTTGAGAACCGTGTTTTCCTTCAGGTTCTGGTAGGCGCTCTTCCTGACTTTGTAGTTGAGCTCTACCGCCTCAAAGTCGGACTTCGAGACTCCGCCCTTCTCGTAGAGAGCCTTGGTGCGTGTGTAGTCGCTCTCGGCGTTCTTGAGCTGGAGTTCGGCCTGATCGAGGTTGGTGCGCTCCATCTCGGCGAGGACCTGGCCCTTGCGGACGTTGTCTCCGATCTCAGCCTTGATGCTGACGATACGGCCGCTGGCCTGAGGGGCGATATTGTTCACCGCGTAGGCCTGGAGGGTCACCGAGTAGGTGTTGTCCAGAGTAACCGTCTGTTTCTGGGCTACGATGGTTTTGACATTAGGGAGGAGGAAGGCCCTGTCGTCCTGAGTCTTAGTCTGTTTCTGGCCTTGGCCGCATGAGGCGAGAGCGAGGACAGCCGCTGCGAGCGATAAAGATTTTACTGTATTCATTTGGTTTGCTTTTCTTCTTCGAGGAAATCGTTGCCGAGAGAGCCTTCAAGGCTGGCCTTGGCAGTAAGGTAGTTGAATATCGACTGGCCTGCCGTGAGCTGAGCCTGCGTAAGGGCCAGCTGGGCGTCGTTGAGGTCGGTCAGAGTACTGCCGCCTATCTCGTAGGAGGCGAGGGTGATGTCGTAGGATTTGCGCGAGGCCTCGAGGGCGGCGTCTGCGGCATCGAAACTGCGCATGGCGGTCTCCATCGTATTAAGGCTCTGGCGAATGGCGATTCTGAGGCGCCTCTCGGTCTCGAGCTTCTGAATGTCGAGTTCTTCTGCCTGGAGCTTTGCTGTCTTTATGTTGTGATAGCGCTGGCCGCCGGCGAAGATGGGGATGTTGAGGGTGAGGCCCACGAACGAATACGGAGTCCAGTTGTAGTTCGAGAAGTCGAAGTCGTTGGCCATGGCGCTGTACTGATAGGTGAAGCCCACGGACAGGCTGGGGAGATTGGCGTACTTGCTGGACTTTATCGCCGAGGCTACCTGAGAGGCCTGGAGTTCGAGCTGGCGCATCGAACTGTTGTTTTCGAGGCTGAGTTCGTTCTCTCCGTAGAGGACGGTCATTTCTTCCGCGTAGTCGTGGAGTTCGCCCTTGGTGTCTATCTGAAGGTCGAGGTCGACTCCCATCACGGCCTTAAGCTGCCAGAGGGCGAGGCTTACGGCGTTCTCGGAGTCGTACATGTTGGGGATAGCGTTGGCGAGAGTAGTGAGGGCGCGGGCGAGTTCGAGGTCGGAGGCTTTCTGGGCGTCGTGTCTCATCTGAATCTTCTCGCAGTTTGCGAGGGCGTTTTCGTAGACCTCTTTATAAACTTTCGCCGCTTCTTTGGCGAAGAGGACCTGATAGTAGGCCTGCTTCACCTGAGTTACCATCTCGAGGCGGCTGCTGCGGGCTTTTTCGACCGCGAGTTCTACATCTTGTCCGCTGAGATTGAGCGATTCCCAGAGTTGGAAGTTTATAAGGGGCATCGAGGCGCTGAGGCCCGCTGAGAATGAATTCCAACGGCCGACTTCGATGCCTTTTTTCGAGCTGGAGGAGCTGGAACTGCCGGAGCTGGAACCGCCGCCACCGCCCGAGCCCGAGCCCGAGCCGCCGGTTATCGCGGACATGTCGAAGTCCATGTACATGACCTGCTTTTCAATCGTTCTCTGGAACGAAGCAGATCCGTCTACCTTCGGGAACAGCGCCGCGTACGAGCCTTTCTTGGCGTACTGGGCGCGTTCGATTTCCTTATCTGCTACCTTTACGGATATGTTTTCGCTCAGCGCTATCTGCAGCGCCTGCTCCAGGGTGATTTCAGTTGTGTCTCTCTGCTGCTGGACCTGCGTCGTATCAACCGCCGCCAGAGCAACTATACTTACTAGAACTAACATACAAGCTACTATTCAACTTTCTTCGTGCGGCACGAATGATTGGGCGTGTTTGCCACAACAATCGTGCCCGTGCGCGCACGGGAAGCGAGTCCAAAGATAATGAGATTTTAGTTATATTTGCAGCACTATGTTGGATTTACTGGCTATTCATTGGAATATCGATCCGGTGTTGATTCATATCGGGTCGCTCGGAATCAGGTGGTATTCGCTGCTGTTTGTTTCCGGATTCATTTACGGTATTTACATCCTGCGGAATTTCTACCGCAGGGAGGGTGTGAGCGAGGATATACTCGATCCGCTTCTGTATTCGATGCTGATTGCGGTTATCGTAGGCGCTCGACTCGGACACTGCATTTTCTATGATCCGGGATACTATTTCGGAACCTGGCAGGGTTTCGGCGAGGTGTTTATGCCATGGAAGGGCGGTCTCGCGAGCCACGGCGGCGCGATCGGTATCTTGCTGGCGATGTGGTGGTACACCAATAAGTATGGGAAGAGAGAGGGATTCGACCTGCTTTGGATACTCGATAAGCTGGTGATTATCATCTGCTTCGCGGGAGCATGTATCCGTCTCGGTAATTTCTTCAATTCGGAGATTTACGGCTACAATACTAACCTGCCATGGGGCGTGATTTTCGAGCGCACAGGAGATCCTAATCCGAAGCATCCGACCATGCTCTACGAGGCGCTGTGCTATATTGTTCTTGGCCTGGTATTGCTGTTCATCTACAACAAGAAGAACGACAAGATGTTCCGCGGAGAATACCTCGGAATCTTCTTTACATTCTGCTTCGGCAGCCGTTTCCTTCTGGAATTCACCAAAGCTCCGTCGAGAATCCTCTTCACCATCGGCGATACCGTCATCAACATGGGCCATATGCTCAGCATACCCTTCATTATCGCCGGTATTGTAATCTGGATTTTAAGCGTTCGCAGCGGCAAACCTTCCAAGATCATCCGCGAGCCCGTCAAGCCCGCGAAGAAGGAACCCACCCACTACGCGAAACCGCTTAATTAAATCAGTGTTAACATTTTTTGTGTTTTTTCGTCTTATTGAGGAAAAGCGATAACGAAATGAAAAAACACATCCTTCTTACCCTGATATGCCTCGTCTCTCTGGCGGGCATTTCTTTTGGCGCGACTCCGCTTACCAGGGCGCGCCTTTCGTCATTGGTCAAAGACTGCCGCTCTTATGAGGGAGCGGAGGTGGTTCGCCTCGGGAATTTCACCACAGGCGCGGTGAAAGGACTGGTTTGGATTGCCGGTTCGGGCGATCCGGACACCAAGGAATTCCTGAAGATGTGCAAGGGAATTAAAGGCATATCAATTTTGGAGTTTGAAGACTGCTCGGCCGCAGACCGCGCCGCCATCAACGACAAAATCGAGCATCTTCTGAAAAATACCGACGTGCTCATGGACGTTAAGGACGAGGGAGAAAGGATGCTTATTTACGGAGTCTTTGACGAAAAGAGCGGCGATGTTCAGGATTTCATTCTTTATTCACCTGACAACTGCGCGTTGATCTGCCTATTCGGCAGGATTTCGATGGACGCTGTTTCAGAAATGGTAAAATGAGCCCGGAGCAGTTCAATAGCAGTTATCTGTCGCTCGCCCCGATTCTCTACAAGGTGGCGTTCTACATCCTCGAGTCCGAAGAAGAAGCTAAGGATGTGGTTCAGGACGCCTTTGTGAAACTTTGGAAAGACCGCGGTACGCTGGGAGACGTCAACTCTCCGAAAGCCTACTCCATAAGGCTGGTCAAGAACCTCTGCCTGGACAGAATCAGAAGGCAAAGGCTCGAGTTCCCCGAGGAACTTCCAGAGCGGATCTCCGACAACGGGCAGGACGACGAGATAGATCAGAAAGAGCGCCTCAACAAAGTGATGGAGGCGATCAAGGCTCTGCCCGACCGGCAACGCGAAATACTCTGGCTCCGGACGGTGGAAGGCTTATCCTACGAAGAAATCTCGAACCGTCTCGGAATGAAACCGCTTACACTGCGCGTATTGCTGACGCGGGCGCGCTCAAAAATCAAAATGAAGGTATGAAACAGATAAAAGACATAGAAAACATGGACTGGGAAGCCCTTGAGCAGGCGGCCGAGGCCGGGCAGGCGAAAGTGCCCGAAGACCTCGACGGCAGCATCAGGGCCGCGATTCTTGCCCATGAATTATCGGAGGCAGGAGAGACCGCCCCGAAACGGAGGCTGCCGGCCGGCGCATTCTACGGATTCGCGTTCGCCGCGGTGGTAGCGGCCGTGATCACGGTTGGGATAAGCCGTAAAAATGCCCTTCAGGATACCTTCGACGATCCGTACCTTGCCTATGCGGAAGTCCAGAAAACATTCAGGCAGATTTCAGAAAAAATGAACGTCGGGCTCGAGCTCGCCTCGGAAGCCCGCACGACCGCTGAAAAACCGGCGGAAATCCTTAAAAAAATCAACGACTAAAATGAAAAAGTTCATATTGATAGCGGCCATGATAATGATGTCGGTCGCAGCATTCGCCCAGAGCGGCAGGAGCATTTATCAGAAATATTCGGATGCCGAGAAGGTAAGCGCCGTGTATATTTCGCCGGCCATGTTCAAGCTGATAGGCAAAATTCCGGATCTTGAGATCTCAGACGAAAATGTGGACCTTACTCCCGTCATTAAATCCCTGAAAGGGCTCTATCTGATCAACAGCGCCAATCCGGACATCAGAGAGGGTGTCATAAAGGATGTCGACGCATTCGTATACTCGGCAGACTACGAACTCCTGATGGAGGCCAAGGAAGAGGGCGAGACAGTAAGAATCTACACCGTCGGAAACGAACAGACAGTGAAGGGATTCGTGATGCTGGCCTGCGAACCCGAAGAACTGACCTTCATCTGCATCGACGGTGAGATGGAAAGAGACCAACTGGACGTCATCTTCGCCAAGATGATGCGTTAAACTGATAATACACTAATTACTAAGGGCGGAATAATCAAATCCGTCGAACTCGGCCCGGCCGCTTCGGCAGTACGGGCCGATTGTTATTCCGGTAAAGCCGCCTGCCATCTCAGTGCTTAAGAGTTTGGAGTCGACTCGCGCGATCTCCCGGCCGCCGAGCAGGAACTCATAGTGGTCTCCCCAGGCTCGGACGTCCAGCCTGGCCTCGCCGGCCTTGAGAGGGACCACCGCCTCTTCGTGGAGCAGGCTATGGAGCCTGACCCGGACCACGGCCTCGGGGACCCTTCCCCGGCGCACGAAAAACTCGATATGGCCGGCGTGGGACTGATAAAGCGCGATTCCGGCCTCGCCCTCGCCGATGAGCCTGACGGTCGAGCCGAACTGGCAGTCTGGATCCTGCTGGCGCATCAGCAGGGCCGTAGGGTGCCATCCGCCCCAATCGAAGCCGTCGCCGTTGCCTTTCAGAGTCAGGACTCCTCCGCGGGCGCTGTAATTATCGGCAATCGGGTGCTGGATGTGCATCCACTGCGGGCCGATAGCGGAAAAGTCTTCGTGGAAGCGAGCGGGCTGAGGCGCCTTCGGCTGGGCCGGCATGCGGACTTTCATCCGCTCTGCGACCGGCTTGCCGCCATTGACCACGGGCCACCCTTTTTCCCAGCTCACGGGGGCGAGGAAGGTCTCACGGCCGAGGTGGTGATAATCGCCGCCATAGCGTCTGTAAGCGAGGAAGACAGCCCACCACGAGCCGTCGGAGGCCTGGAAAAAGTCGGCGTGGCCGGTGCCCTGAATGTTGCTGTCCTGCGCGGCCAGCGAACAGTGTGTGAAGATAGGGTTGGCGGGATTGGACTCGTACGGTCCGTAGATGTTGCGGCTGCGGGCTACCGTAAGTTTATGGGCAAGTTCGGTCCCGCCCTCCGAGATCAGAAGGTAGTACCACCCGTCGCGCTTGTAGATATGCAGAGCGCTTTCCCGGGGCTGAGGGTCGCTCCGGTCGCAGGGTCGATCTCGCAAAGGGTGATGACCGAGTTTGGGTTCGAGACCATATAGCATTTCCCGTCTTCGAAGTACAGCGACGGGTCGATGCCCTGCTGCTCGAGCCAGACAGGCTCGCTCCAGGGGCCGGCCGGGTTGGTTGCCGTGACCATAAAATTGCCACCGTTGCCGACATTGGTCGTAATCATATAGAATGTGCCATCGTGGTAACGGATAGTCGGCGCGTATATTCCGAGCCACACGCTCGACTGCTCAAGAGGCAGCTGCGAGGGCCTGTCGAGGACATTCCCTATCTGTTCCCAGTTCTGGAGGTCGCGGCTATGATAAACCGGCACTCCGGGGAAATAATGGAAGGTAGAGTTGACTAAGTAGTAGTCTTCGCCCACCGCCACTACGGAGGGATCGGGGTGGAAGCCGGAGATTATAGGGTTATGGAGCTCAACTTCTACTCCTGCGGGGGATGTTTTTGTGTCGGTGCAGGCGGCAACCAGTACCGGGAAGGCCAAAAGCGCTGCTAAAATGTGGTTCTTCATACGTCGTAAGCCTACAGGTCCTTGAGATTAACGCTTAAAACAATTTCCGTTTCTGTAAATGATTCCTTTGCCTCCGGATTTTCGTATAGTTCCAGCAGCCATGACCAATAATGCTCGACCGTAACGGGGAAAACAAGGGTCAGCGTGATATCATTATCCACAGACAAGTCTTCCGGAATTGTTGACGAGGATAATAAGAATTGCAGAGGAATCATAGTCCCTTCGCTGAAATAGTCAGTCATGGCTATCCTTTCAGGAATTACCAAATCCTCCACTGAATAATCAGGACCCGTCACCTTCATTTTCACCCCCCTTACATAATCAAAGAATGAGGCCAGGTCTTCACCTGGACTCGCCCCAAAAAGTTGTTTGTCCGCAACCACTGTAGGCAAATCTCTCATATAGATGTTCGCGAACCACTGATGGCCATCAGTCTGAGGCTCCATGTTGTTTTCATAATACTCTATTATCGGCCTTGTACGCTCCCTTATTTTCTCCATCGCAAAAATATTCGCAGGAGAATCCGTAGAAGTTGAAAGATCATACGAAAGGGTGAATGCACCCCATAAAGAATATTTCACCTTCGACTGAACAGGCTGAATCGTCAACGAAACAGAGGATGTTGTCTGGTTAAAACTAGCCGTATGCTGAAAAAGAGGATCAGACCACTCCCCTCCCAGTATTTGAATTGAGGGAGTCCTATACACGACGGGGCCAGGTTGTGGGTCTGGATTCTGCCTGCACGAGTTCCCCAGAAACACCATGAATATGCTGAGCAGGTATAATATATATGTCTTTTTCATTAAGGTTACAATTATATAACACACAAATCTACGAAATGTAACAAGAAAAAGCCAAAAACGCGCATACCCTCCGGCAAAAAACCGAAGGGTATGTACGTTGTGGGGTCCGGATCAAGTCCGGAATGAGGGTTACTTCCTGATCGCTGCGATGCCGGGGAGCTCCTTGCCTTCGAGGGCCTCGAGCATGGCGCAGCGCGATCGAGGGTCGGACATTGGTGTATTGAGGTCTTTAGCGTGGCTATCACCCCCTGCGAAAGTGGTGATGGGAGCGAAAAGGGCCCAAAACGTGGCTATCACCCGAATTGCGGAGGGCGATAGCCACACCCTGCGATAGACAGGGACCTTCCGCAAAATGCTGCATTTCGGCGGGGTTGGTGTGGGATTTAGGCTTCTCCACACACCGAGGGGTGATTTTGAAGTGGTTGGTGTGTGATTCGGGCGGTTTTACACACCAAGGCGTTCAATGTGTGAGAAAAGGGGGCACACCTTGAACATCAGAAAGCGTGTGAAGGGGTTTTGCGTTCAAAGTGTGCGGCATATAATCACACCTTGGACAAATAGAGCGGGGATCTTCTGATAAAACCGCAAAAGTTGATACTACTATGCGGGAAAAACCGCAGAGTAGCATGAAGTTTTCAACTGAGGCAGGGGGGATGGAACAAATAATGGATATCACGGAAAAAATTGCTACCTTTGAAGGATTTGAAAATTCAAACATTTCTATAGCATATGCAACAGTTTATCGATTCCTATGATTTCGCTGGCAAGAAAGCCATCGTCCGTGTTGACTTCAATGTTCCGCTGAACGAAAAGTTCGAAATCACCGACGACACCCGTATCCGTGCCGCCATCCCTACCCTTAAGAAAGTTCTCGCCGGAGGCGGTGCCCTCATCATCATGTCCCACCTCGGCCGTCCGAAGGGAGTAGACGCCAAGTTCTCCCTCAAACATATCATCGGCCGCGTAAGCGAGCTTCTCGGAGTTCCCGTACAGTTCGCTGACGACTGCCAGAAAGCCAAGGCACAGGCAGACGCCCTCAAGCCCGGCGAGGTCCTCCTTCTCGAAAACCTCCGCTTCTACGCAGAGGAAGAAGGCAAGCCCCGCGGACTTAAAGAAGATGCAACAGATGAGGAGAAGAAGGCAGCTAAGGCTGTTGTCAAGGAGTCCCAGAAGGGCTTCGTGAAGACCCTCGCTTCATATGCAGACTGCTATATCAACGACGCATTCGGAACAGCACACCGCGCCCACGCCTCTACCGCCCTTATCGCTGACTATTTCCCGAACGACAAGATGTTCGGTTACCTGATGGAAGGCGAGATCAAGGCTATCGACAACGTCCTTAAGAATGCCCAGCACCCCTTCACCGCTATCATCGGCGGATCTAAGGTCTCCTCTAAGCTCGCAGTTCTTGAGAACATGCTCGATAAGGTCGACAACCTCATCATCGGCGGCGGTATGAGCTACACCTTCATCAAGGCCCAGGGAGGAAAGATCGGCAACTCGCTCCACGAAGACGACCTGATGCCCAACGCACTCGAGATCCTCGCCAAAGCAAAGGAGAAGGGCGTAAAGGTATGGCTCTCTTTCCAGACCGTTATCGCTGACGCTTTCTCTGCAGACGCAAACGTCGATACAGTAGACGCTATGAACATCCCCGACGGTTGGGAGGGTGTCGACACCGGCGCTGAGTCTCTCAAGCAGTGGAAGGATGTCATCCTCGGCAGCAAGACCATCCTCTGGAACGGTCCTGTCGGAGTATTCGAGATCGACAAGTTCGCAAACGGAACTCTTGAGATCGCCCGCGACCTCGCAGAGGCTACCGAGAAGGGCGCTTACACCCTCGTCGGCGGCGGCGACTCCGTTGCAGCTGTTACCCGTATGGGCTTCGCAAAGAAGGTCAGCTATGTCAGTACCGGTGGCGGTGCTATGCTCGAGGCTCTCGAGGGCAAGGAACTCCCCGGCATCGCAGCTATCCGCAAATAATGCGTGTTGTCTAATAGGCTGACGCTCAATCATTTACATAAAAAGACCCTCCGCTTTATTGATGTGACCCCCAAAAGTTGGACGGTTTAACATTAGTTACGAGGCCTTAGATTGGAACAGAGCTCGGTATTGCACCGGGCTCTTTCCTTTTAGCCTCA
>CAJOJC010000049.1 GCA_905234775.1 uncultured Bacteroidales bacterium
GACAGCTCTTCGATCGGTTCGCACCTCTGGCCTCCGATCATCTTGTCGAGGACCTTGGGCTGGCCGACCTGCAGTTCGAAGACCTCACGGCGCATGGTCTCGATGAGGATCGAGAGGTGGAGCACGCCGCGCCCATAGACCACGAACGAATCGGCAGTAAGGCCGGGCTTCACGCGGAGGGCGAGGTTCTTCTCGAGCTCCTTGTCCAGGCGCTCCTTGATGTGGCGCGAGGTTACATACTTGCCGTCCTTGCCGAAGAAGGGCGAGTTGTTGATGGTGAAGAGCATGCTCATGGTGGGCTCGTCGACCGCGATCGGGGGCAGGGCCTCCGGATTCTCGTAGTCGGCGATGGTGTCTCCGATCTCGAAGCCGTCGATTCCGACCACGGCGCAGATGTCGCCGCAATGGACCTCCTGCGTCTCGGTTTTTCCAAGGCCTTCGAAGACCATGAGCTGCTTGACTTTCTGCTTCTGGAAGACGTCGTAGCGTTTGCAGAGCGTGATCTGCTGGCCGGACTTAAGCGAGCCGCGGGTGACTTTTCCAACCGCAATTCGGCCCACGTACGGGCTGTACTCCAGCGAGGAAATCAGCATCTGGGGCGTTCCTTCGACCACCTCTGGCGCGGGAATCTCTTCGAGAATCACGTCCAGCAGAGGGGTGATGTCGGTACCAGGCTTACGCCAGTCGAGCGACATCCAGCCTTGCTTCGCCGAGCCGAAAACCGTCTTGAAATCGAGCTGCTCTTCGGTCGCGTTCAGGTTGAACATGAGATCGAACACCTCTTCCTGGACTTCGTCCGGGCGGCAGTTCTGCTTATCGACCTTGTTCACGACGACCACCGGCTTCTTTCCGAGCTGAAGCGCTTTCTGGAGCACGAAACGCGTCTGGGGCATGCAGCCTTCGAACGCGTCTACGAGCAGCAGAACGCCGTCGCACATGTTGAGCACTCTCTCCACTTCCCCGCCGAAATCGCTGTGGCCGGGAGTGTCGATGATATTGATCTTTACGCCCTTGTAGGTCACGGACACGTTCTTCGCGAGGATGGTGATTCCCCTCTCGCGCTCAAGGTCGTTGTTGTCCAGGATGAGCTGGCCGAGGTTCTCGGGCTGACGCACGAGATTCGCCTGGTAGATCATTCTGTCTACGAGAGTAGTTTTGCCGTGGTCGACGTGGGCGATTATTGCTATGTTTCTGATATCTGACATTCTAACCAATTATAAAGCCCGCGAAGTTACTAATTTTCAGCGTAACTCCAAATCAGGATACCTAAAAATAGCTATTGACTATAAGGGGCAAAGTATCTAAATTTGTTCTCGTTATGAAAACAATACGCGAAGTTCTATACGATTGCCAGGCTCAGAAGACTGCAGTGCTGGCCACCAATTTCTATAATTACGAAACTCTCGTCTGCGTGGCCCGCGCCGCTCAGGCCGTCGGAGCGCCGGTGATGCTTCAACTCACCCGCTCTTCCATAGAGTATATGGGTCTTCATACCGCCTATAAGATGGGCCGCCAGGTTATTGAGGATTATGGTCTTCAGGGATATATTCACCTGGACCATGGCCCGTCGCTCGAGCTGGTTCAGAGGTGCCTTGACGAGGGTTTTGATTCGGTGATGATCGATGCTTCCGAGAAGCCTTTCGAAGAGAATGTTGAGACATCGGCGAAGGCCGTCGAGATGGCCCGCCCCTACGGAGCCAATGTCGAGGCCGAGCTGGGATATGTCGCTAAACTCGGACAGGAGCAGGGCGGCGGATTTACTACTCCGGAACAGGCCGTGGAGTTTGTCGGGGCGACCGGCGTGGATGCGCTGGCGGTCTCGATCGGCTCGGCCCACGGATTCTACAAGCTCCCGCCCCACCTCGACATCCCCCCCTCGCCGCGATCCACGCCGCCACGCCGGTCGCCCTGGTCCTCCACGGCTCCTCCGGCATCCCCCACGACCAGGTCCGCGAAGCCATCGCCAACGGTATCGTGAAGGTGAACCTCGCGACCGAAATCAAAGACAACTTCATGCGCGCCCTGAAGAAAGTTCTCTCCGAAAGCGACGAAATCGATTTGAGGAAGGTTTTCCCGAAAGCCATGGACCCTGTTGTCGACTTGCTGAAGGAAAAATACACCCTCACCGGCGCGAAAGTTCAATAAGGCTCATCGAGCAAACGAAGAAAGTGCGCGAATTGGAGGCCCGAAGGGCCGATGGGCAAGGGGGTTTGGGGGAATCCGGTCCCCCAATCAAGGTAGACGGAGTCTCATCGCAGCGCACGAGAAAAGGCAACCGACCGGTTGCCTTTTCGAAGTGCGCGAGATGAGACTCGAACTCACACAGGTTTTACCCCACTAGCTCCTGAAACTAGCGCGTCTACCATTTCGCCACCCGCGCTTTGGGACTATAGACATTTTTTTGAAATTCCATACGCGTTTTTTCATTTACCCTATTATCTGCCTTTTAGTGACAGGTGGGGCGCCTTCTGGAACAACTGTCACGATTTCGCTCCCTTTTCGAGACAGGTGGGACACTTAGTGTACCGACTGTCACAATTTACCCTACTTTCTATGACAGACGGGGCGTCGACTGGGACAACTGTCACGATTAATAGTGATCCAGGAGGAGCGTGATTTCATCATATTTTTTGTTTAAGACGCGTGCGATTTGATTAGCGTCTGACGAAAACCGAAATCGAATCTGACGGACTAGTTCTCTTATTTCTGCCTCCGTGAAGGTGTTAATATCATCCTTCCCAAACACCGCCCTGCAGACATCCGGTAAGCAAGCTATGACAGTTTGGTCTCTAAAAGATGGAATACCGTATGCGTTTGAGACCGTGGTATTCTTAGCCTTTGAAGAATGAGATAAGAAATAATTCATGCGCTTCGGCGTTTTGTATAATGATTCCACTGCTTGATAATCAACATAAGAAGATGGTAGGATGAAGCCTTCATCGCCTATTCTCAAAGAGGGCGATAGTTCCATCTTGCTATGAGTGAGCCTACGTTGTTCATTCTGAGAAATCGCATCGATTCCTCTCCCCTTTTCAAGAGTTTTATATCTGAAGTAACAAGATCCACTCCCCCACTTGTAGTCATAGCAATTCAAACAAATGTTTGCATCTACGCAGTTCATAAGGACATAGGCGATAGCCTTCTCGCGAGCTTCTTCATTCTCAGGTAAGACATCTATCTGAACACCATTTCTCTTAAGAAGCCTGCAGTTATGGTACTTCTTGCCGTAGTATTGTGAGTATTGCTTTTTGTAGCGCGTGATAAAAGCCATCGCCTGCTCCTTCGTGCTGTACACAACGAAATGAACATGATTGGACATTAGTATAAAAGCCAAGATAATCACTTCGGTCACTGATGCTACAATTGGAATAAAGTTCATCCCTGCCTTGAAGTCATCATCTTCTCTAAACCACAGTTTACTTTCCAGCCCTGATGTTGAAATTAGCCAATACTGTTTCTTGATCATTTTCTTTAATAATAGTTAACCGGTGGGACACTAACTGAGCCAACTGTCACAATCTTCCCTCTTTTTCGTGACAGGTGGGGCGCCTTCTGGAACAACTGTCACGATTTCGCTCAGTCTTCGTGACAGTTAGGACACGCAGGGGGACACATGGCTCAATCAAGGGCCTCCGCCTCGAAACAATGTTAGAATACGAACGTCAGGGCGAGGATTAACTGATCCGGGCGGAGGAAGTATTTTGCGCCACGCTCGCGGATGCGGCCGCAGGTCTCGCAGGCGTAGACCGAGTAGGTCTCGTAGCCTGCCCAGAGACCCAGGCCGAAATCCAGGTTTAGGTGGCGCCCAAGCATGCGGGAGTAGCCCGCCGTAAGGGATCCGCCGTAACGGTCTCCCTCTTCGGTAAATGCGGAAGCCATGCTGTATTCCTGATAGCGCGCCTTGCCGGAAAGCCATAGACCCGAATAGACGTACCATGGCCACCAGCGGGCGCCGACGCCGAACGAGCGCTGGCGCGATGCGTCGAAATACGGGTTGTATCGCACGTCGGCGTCGGCGCTCCAATGCCTGGAAAACCCTACGGAAGCCTCAAAATCCAGGGGCGCGCCCTGAACCAGTTCGGCGAGGTTCGCCCTCATCGCATATTTCGGCGCGAACCCGGGGCCCGCGGACAACTCCTGCCCCCAGGCGCCCAGGCAACCCAAAAGCCCGAGCGCCGCAATAACAACTCTTTTCATGTCTCTATAGGTATCTGTTGAACGCCTCGTTGATCATACTTTTACTCTCCGGATAAAGGCTCAGCAGGCGCGACCTTAACTGATCGACGGAGTGGACGTCTGAGGTAAGCGCGACGAAGATCTTAAATTTATTCATTCCGCGCTCGTCGAGATACATCAGAATCTGGGGCGAGAACCAGTATTTGTCTCCGTAAAACTTGTCTGTAGGGCCATACCTTTCGCGGTACAAAACATTCTCTACATAGTAAGCCCACATCTCGGCTACTGCGCAGTATCCTGCGTAGTCTTCGTTGCCGATACCGTAAGTCACGCCGCCCGAAGTCATGTACGAACCTGCGATATGGATAATAAGATTGTCCCAGTATTCGTTCCCAACCCTCATATAGTGGCTAGCATGGGCGATTTCGTGTATTGCGCTGCGGTAGATAGCGGCGTATGACGTCTTGTTATTGAGGCCAAGAACGATATCCGGCAGGAACATTTTGATGATGGGTGTGTACTCTCCCAGCGCAGACTGAACCAGGTCGAAATCCAGAACAGTTCCCTGCTGAAGCATAGGGGCAGCGCTGCCTTCCATCAACTGACACGACCAGATTCTGAGGTTACCGGGCGGAGTCGCAATCTTCACACCGTTGCTCGAGCAACTCTCATAATAGTCGTATGCCGCATTGTTGATCACGGCGCGACGCCATAGCTTCGCTTCCGAGTTCTTGGAAATCAGGAGACTATATCCCTGTGCGCTGTGTTTTCCCAGAGTCGAGATCGATCCTTTCACCATAATCAGGTTGATTCCCTGGCTGAAGCCCTTCTGGTTGGTAAACTCGATACGGTAACGCGGATCGGAGGTGAAACTCTTCTCCATCTCGTAATAGCCTTCTTCGTCTGTAAATGTCCTCGCAAACTTCACGAACACATTGCAGGTAACCTTCACACACTTAAGACCCACCGGATGAATATCGTAGTCTGTATCGACTATAGTTATCCTGCCTGAAGGATATGCCGCTTTACCGCTGGCCTTAGTCTCTGCGGAAATCATTCCGGCATTTCCGGTAAGTTCGAAGGCCATATTCTCAACAGCGTCCCAATCTATCCAGTCCGGAGTACTCTTTGTCGACTTCTCGCCGGGGATGAAGCATTCATCCAGCAGCTCGCACTCTATCCAGTCCGGGGCGATGAAATCCGGCGGGACGACCGCATATTGCCAGGTAATATCATCATCAGGGATTTCGGGGTCATGGTAATAATCGCCCTCCCTGACGATACTGTAGTCCAAAGGGTGATCCAGCATTTGTACGCCCATCTCTTCCAGCAGACGGATATCTTCGTCGCTTCTGGGCAACAGGCGCACATAATTGTCTGTAGGAGTCAGAGTAACTACGCTGGCCTTGGTAGGATAGAGGACCTGAAGGGCCTTAGTCATGTTTTCGACGGTATAGGGGTCGTCCAGTTTCTCTCCGAGAACCAGGAGTTCGTGTTCTACGCCAGAGCCGTCGTCATAAGAAAATTTGTCCGGATTCAATCCGGAAGGAGAACAGGCGGCAAACAAAGCCGCGCAACAAATCAATTGAAGTCTTTTCATAACACAAATAGTTTGGTTGAGGCAAAAGTATAAAAAAAGAGCCATGTAAAAACGTGTTTACACGGCTATCTTCACATCAACGGTAAAAACTAAGGTATGTCTACCTCGTAGAACGTGGATCCATAGCCAGCCCAACAGCCGTAGCCCCCCACAATGTTGGACAAAGGAGTTGCCCTTACCGGGAAGAACGGATTTCTCGAGAATACCCATTCATCGAAAAGGCCCTTCCAGTAGCTATACGAGACGGCATCCATCGTACTGAAGCGCACGGAGACGTGGTCGCCGTGTTCAAAGTTCCAGGCAAATCCGGGGCCCATCACATCAAAGCCCCTGAATATAGTAGACTCATAGTCTTCGGGGATAGCATCCCCCTCAACCAGGGAGTAGGTACTCATCAAGTATGTGCTGTCTTTCCCTTCCCTCTTGGTAAAGAAGCCATAATAACTACCGTCCTGAGGGGTGAAACCGACTGTAATAAGTGCACCGTCCTTGCTCTCAAGCGGCTCTATCTTAGTCAGAGTCTGAGGCGCGGGAACAGTTGTTACTGCGCTGGCCTCAGTCTTTCCGTACTTTATGTTCAGGGTATAGCTCTTTCCCGCCTGCCCCTTCATCGAGTAGGTCGTATATATATAAGGAGGGAAAAAACGATCATCCATCATTCCCGTCAAGGGAACTGTCTGTTCGCCATCGCTAAGAGTAACCGTAGCCCAGCGAAGGACGTGGTCCGAGAGCTGCTCATAGTCGAGCGTTCCTTCGACTACAGCAACCGAAGAAGTCAGTATCACCACCGGATATCCTCCGTCTTCGATCCATCCGTCCACTACGAGGTGTTCGTCGATCTTCTCAACCGTACAAGCGGCTACCAGAGCACTTAAAACTATTAACAGGAACTTTCTCATAGTCTTAGAACTTTAGGTAATAGCCGACTGAAGGCAGGATAGTAATACCCAGATACATACTCTCGAATTCTATCCTGTAATTATCGCGCTCAGAGTGAACCCTTCGGAAGATTTCCTGCTTGCGGGCGGTCGCGTTGTAGATGGAGAAATTAAGACCATGCTGGACCCTGCCGCGATCCTTGAACCTCAACCGTGCATTCAAATCAAGCCTGTAGTACGGTTTCAGGCGCCCTCCATTGTACGGGCCCATCACCGAAACAATCTGATGGTGGATGAGGTAGTACTCCTTCACTTCCGTGAACGGTGTGCCGGTGGCGGCGACGAGCGTGCCCCCGAAATCCCAGCGCCCGAGCTGGTAGGATGCGACCATATCGAACTCGACCAGCCGTTCGTGGTTCGAAGGCCAGGTAGCGCCGTCGAACGTGCGCAAGCTGCGGCCCGCCGAGAGCCCGGCCCAACCCGTGAGCTTGCCCTGCGACTTTCGAAGGAGAAGGTTAACTCCATACGCACGGCCGCTGCCCTTTTCGAGCGCGCGATCGAGCGAGTATGTGCCGGCCAGGATATCCTGCAGCCCGCTGACAAACTCGAGCTGGTTGCCGAGATAGCGGTAGTAGAGTTCCGCGTTCAGCTCCAGGCCCTCGGCGAACGGTTTGTCCCATCCGAACGAGCCGCCTACGGACCATTGCGGGTCGCTGTTCTTGCCCGCGGGCAGCCAGAACTCAATCGGCAGGCCGAGATTGGATAGGCCGGTCTGGAAAAGGTACTGCCGGTAGATGCCGGCTTTCAGTCGGAGCTGGTCCCCGCCCTCGAGGTGGTAAGTGTAAGTGCCGCTCAGCTGGGGTGATAGCCCGAAGTACGAGCGCTTCTCGGGCGAGATGTACCAATGGCCGGCGAGGGTGGCGGCGTATTCGAAGTCATAGCCGATAGTACCGCTCCAGCCCGCCGTGAGCGTGTTTTCGAACGCTCGTTGGAGCTCCGTCTCCTCATACTCGAGGCCGATCCCGAGAAGCTGCGGGTTCTGGGGCACGACCTCGTGCATCGAGACATCCGCCATCAGGCTGAACTGCCCGCGGCTCCAGCCTGCCTTATAGCCCACGGTCGAGATGGACGAGGGCATCAAGACTTCGCGCGCCTGCTGGACTATGTCCACATCCAGCGCGAAGCCCGAATAATAGAGCGTCTGCTCGAATTCGGGCCGGTCCCAGTGAATGGCGGCCGCCCCATTGCGCCAGAAAAGGTCGAGCGAGAGATCCATCCCGTACTGCGAAGTCTCCGCGCTGCCCGGATTAGTCCGCGCGCGATCGTAGCCATAGTAAAGGTCCACGGCGATGCGGTCGCTCTTCGTCGGGTTCCATATCCAGGTCGCGTTCAAGTCCGAAAAACCATAGGACAGCGATATGTCGTCCATCGTCAGGTAGTTGCCGTAGAGCAGGTCCACCAGCGAGCCGGGATCTTAAAACTATAGACCGATACCACAAAAAGCGGGATCAGCACAATTGCCAGGCAGACAAGAGAAGCAAGAAGAAGTATCTTCTTTTGCTTTTTCTCAGATAAATGCATATCGATCACGCCTCCCAAACGGTTGACGTTGGAAGCGACCGTACTGTACGACATCGAGCGGTAGTGAGTGGGATTGAAGACCGAGAACAGGCCCATGAGGTGGGTTGCGCCGTAGATCGGGACGCCGTCCAGCGCGACCAGGTTGTGTTGGTGGTCGCAGCCCTGGATATGGATTCCGGCGTCGTATTCCGAACTGGTCTGCATGCTCGGCAGCATCTGGACAAAATGGAGCGGGTCGGAGTTCCCGAGAATAGACGGCATCAGAGCAAGCTCAGATATGTCCACGGTCGCGACCCCGGCCCTGCCGATATCCAATAGCGGCCTTTTTGCAGCCGCCGACAGGACTGTACTGTCCAGCTGTAAAGAATCAATCTGCGCTCTGGCTTCGGTACAGAAGACCGAGAGCAAAAGCGCAGATCTTAGAATCAGTATGCCAAATTTTTGGCTTGTCACCTTAAATTACTTGAGCATCTCGTCGCTCTCAGGGCCGCTGAGGAAACCCTCAAGCTCGGCGAGAGCGTTGTTGATAGCCTCGACTGTCTTCGGGAAGTTCTTTTCGTTGAAGAACTCCTCAGGAAGCATGTACTGAGAACCATCCTCGAAACGGATGACAGGGGTAACGCTCCAGTAGCTTTCTCCACCTTCAGGTTTCTTCTCGATAGCCTCGAAGCCAAGCTTGGCCTGAGCGGTCTTCTGGATGTAGAGGGTGAGGTTGGCGAGCTTCTCAAGAGCTTCGCAATCTGCCTTTACTCCGGCCTCGGTATCGAGATGATCTTTCTTAGAGAGCTCGATATAAGCGGTGTAATCGAAATCGCCCTTAAGCTCTACGTTGTCAAGAACCTTGAAGGAAGCGTTGACCTTTCCGGTCGAACCCATAAAGTCAATATCTCCGTCTTCTTCGGTCTTGATGTTACCCTTAGCCTCGAAAGTAGCAGCGACGACAGTAGTTTTGTCGTACTTGATGCTGGCGGTAACGGCGACCTCGGTAGGGCTGTACTTAGCGCGGGTAACTGCGAAGCTGTATTTGTCTGCAGTTACGGCAAGAGTTGCAGAGAAGGAATCGGAAAGTGTAGGAACCTCGCCAGCGAAATGAGGATCGGTAGTGAGCTTTACGGTTGCAGCCGACTTTCCAGCCGAGGTAACTGCAGCATCGATAGAAGCGGGAACGACGACATATTCCTTGCCGACAAGGTACTCTTCATCAACCCAATTGCCATTGGCATCCCAGTGAGAGTAGTTTTCGTCTACAAGAACCTTAGCGGAAGAGTTCTTAACGGTCATTGTACCCTTAACCTCGGTACCGTCTTCAAGAGGGAAAGTGATAGTAAGGCCCTTACCTTCTGATGCATACCATTTGTTGTCCTTAACATAGAGATTGCCCTGAACTTTCTCAAGGTCAACAGTATAGATCTCGATACCGTCTTTCTCGGAATTCCAAGCGGATTCCATAGTCTGGCTCCAATCCTCAAAGCTCTTATCGGTTCCTTCGATACCTTCGAGAGCCACTGCTGATGCAGTGATAAGGTCTGCAGTACTCTGCCAGTTGTCGACTTCCAGCATCTGGACAGCCTTAGTTACAGTTTCGTCCAGAGTTGTTTTGTTCTCTTCGGGAGAAAGGACTTCGCCCTTAATCTCATTCTTGCAGGAGACTGCTACGCAGGCTGCTGCGACTAAAAGTAAAAATACCTTTTTCATAATATAAAGTAACTGTTGTTTTCAACTTGCGGCGCAAAGTTAACAAAAATACTCTTTGCGACACCTATTATTAGATGCATTTCTACCTCTGATTGTTGCATTTTTTTTGGGATACTTCAGAAATCCTCTTATATTTGCAGTCCTTTTCACATGGAGAGATGCTCGAGTGGCTGAAGAGGCACGCCTGGAAAGCGTGTGTACCCCAAAAGGGTATCGCGAGTTCGAATCTCGCTCTCTCCGCTCAGAAGGCAGCCAATCGGCTGCCTTCTTTCGCTTCGAGGCGTCGCTCTCGCGACGCTCGACTTTTACCCCCGCTGCTTCGCAGCTGCCCCGCCGGGGCATGCCGCCTCCGCTACGCTCTCGGCGGGTGCCTTCCGGTCGTCGCATCGCTCCTCCCTCACGGCACGCGGCTGATGCCGCTGTCGGCCCTCCGGGCCTCTACTGTTCTTCGATTCAGCGACCCGAAAGTCTGCTGATTGCTCGCGGAGAGGCGAGACGAGCGAGGCCCGCAGGGCTGAGCTAATCTCGCAACTTCCATTTATACGAGGGTGAAGCACTTTTTCGCCTCGACCCTCAGAGCTTTGCCGAGGGTCAACGTGTAAAATGCCTCGACCCTCATCCAGAGCCACAGGTGAAGGCCAAAACAAAGCCCACCTGCGTCGTTTTTCCACAGGTTAAGCCCAAAAACGCCTCCACCTGCGACTAGCACGAAAACACCACGAAATCGAGACAGGTGGAACAGAGACTGGAACAACTAGCACGAAAACGCCACCAAATCGAGACAGGTGGAACAGAGACTGGAACAACTGGCACGAAAACACCACGAAAACGTGACAGGTGGTCCAGAACTTGGGCCACCTGTCACAATGTCGCTGGGAACGCCTAGAAGAACTTAACCTCTTTTCCTTCAATCGCGCTCATCAGGGAGTTGCCGAGGCGGGAGACGCCGAACCTGAAGAGATCTTTGTTCATCCACTCGGGGCCGAGGATCCTCTCCCCTATCTCGTAGTACTGAAGGGCTTCCTCTGCGGTAGAGACGCCGCCGGCGGCCTTGAAGCCGACCTTGCGGCCTGTCTTGGCGTAGAAGTCCTTGATAGCCTGGCACATAACCTCCGCGGCTTCGGGGGTAGCGTTGACCGCAACCTTACCGGTAGAAGTCTTGATGAAGTCCGCGCCCTCTTCCATCGCAAGCATCGAAGCTTTTCTGATGAGTTCGGGGGTCTTCAGAACACCTGTCTCGAGGATGACCTTAAGGACTACACCCTTGCAGACCTTGCGGATTTCGCGGATCTCGCGGCGAGCCTCGGAGCCGTCTCCGTCGAGGAACGAATTGAGGGCGAGGACGATGTCGATTTCGTCTGCACCATTCTCTATTGCGAGTTCAACCTCGCGGACCTTCACCTCGAGAAAGCTCTGGGAAGCCGGAAAACATCCCGCCACGCAGGTAACGTGGAGATCCTTTGAAGGGCGATTGTCGCGAACCACCGAAGCGAAGTTCGGGTACACGCAGATAGAAGCGGGAAGCGGATAATCCGGATACTCCTTAACGAGCCTATTTACTTTGTCCACCAGGGACTTCACGTAAGCCGGGGTGTCTTCGATTCGGAGCGTCGTCAGGTCCATGAAGGAGAAGCATTTTTTCAGAATGTTCTTTTGATCCATATGATTTTTCTTTTTTAGTTGTTGTTTGCTGTTTTAACCGGGCCAACGAGTCCGCGCGCGCAAGCGAGTCAACGCGAGCCAACGAATCCCTAAGAGCCAACGAATCCCTAAGAGCCAGCGAATCGCGCAGAGCCAAAGAATCCAGCCGTGCGAGCGAATCCCTAAGCGCCTCCATATCTATAAACGAAGAATCGTTCGGCCAGAGACCCAGAGTATCGTCCCTGAAGCGCAATGTATCGTAGCGGAACTTGGAAGGCACGTACGGGCTGAACTTCACCCTCTTCTCCACTGCATCTTCGATAGCCTCAAGGCGCTTGGCCTGACGGCTCATTTTCGCGGCTGCGGCTTTAAGGATCTTCGCATATTTGTCCGGTTTCCGGAGATAGTGCTTCATCGAGGCGTCGTAGTCCTCGACCGTGTAACCGTATTTATCGAAGATAGGGGCGTAGAAATTGGAGGTATCCGCTGTCTTGCGGGCGCGGGAGTTCTGCGAGATCCACTGGTCCGCCATGAACATGTCGACATAAATGTCCGACAGAGTTCCGGCCGGGATCACTCGCGCACGACGCCCGCAACAAACGAGCGCCAGCGCAATCAGAACAACCGGCAGAACCTTCTTCATACTACCTCAACTGAGCTCCGAAATTCTGTTGATAAGCCTTCAGGATACCTTCCATAGCCCTTTCGACATCCTGATCAGTAAGGGTCTTTTCGAGATCCTGGAGTACGAATCCAAGCGCATACTGCTTCTTCCCTGCCGGGATCTTGTCTCCGCGGTAGACGTCGAACAGAGTAACGCTCTTCAGAAGCTTCTTAGCCTGTTTGAAGGCCGTAGCACGCAGGTCTGCGTACGCTACATTTTCGTCCAGCAACAGAGCGAGGTCACGGCGGACTTCAGGGAACTTGGGCAGTTCCTTGAAGGCGACCTTTCCGCGCTTAATAAGCGTAAACAATGCCGGCCAATTGATCTCGCAAACGAAGACGGGCTGCTTTACTCCGAACTTCTTCGCGAGCGCAGGGTTTACTGTTCCCAGAACCGCAAGCTGACGTCCCTGACCGGGGAGTTTATAGACTACGCCCTCCGCGAAAACATCCGAAGGAGCGGCCTCTGTCCACATCTGATACAGGTCGATTCCGTAACGCTTCATCAGCAGGTCGAGAGCGCCCTTGAGCGCGAAGAAATCGCTCTTTCGAGGCGCGAGGTTCCAGGACTTTTCGGGTGTTCCCGAAATCGCCATGCAGAAGCAGGTATGCTCCTCATAACCCTCGAGAGTCTCTCCAGAATTTTCCGGAAGTCTCTGATAGACAGAGCCATACTCGAAGATGCGGAGCGAATTCATCTGGCGGTTCGCATTATACGCGATAACCTCCAGCGCATTCAGAATCAGCGTCTGCCTCATCGCATTGAGGTCGCTGCTCAGAGGGTTGACGATCTTAACAGTATGATCGGCCGGGAAGGTCTGCAGGCCTTCGTAATAGTCTGCCTTAGTAATCGAATTGTTCATCGTCTCCACGAACCCGTTCGCCGCCAGGAAATTCGAAATCGAATTGCGGACTGCCTCCGGCTCTGGTGACGGGGTCGGGCCCACCGACATTTTCATGTGGCGCGGGAGGTCGATATTGTCATAGCCGTAGATTCGAAGGATCTCCTCGACCACATCGCACTCGCGGGTGACGTCCACCATATAGAGCGGAGCCAGCACCACGGCGGAAGCGCCTGAGCGCGAGACGAACTCGTACTGCAGCGCAGTCAAGATCTTGTCGATAGTCTCATGGCCGATTTTCTGGCCGATGAAGCCCTCGATTCGGTCGTAATCGAGCTCGATTCGCGCACGCTCGATCGGATTGGGATAGCTCTCGAACAGCTCGCCGGAGACCTGGCCGCCTGCCAGCTCGACTGCCATCACGGCCGCTCTCTTCAGGCCGAACAGCGCCATCTCGGGGTCTGCCCCACGCTCATAGCGGAACGACGCATCGGTCTGGAGCTGCTGGCTCTTGCTGGTCTTGCGGATGCTGCCGGGATCGAAGTATGCGCCCTCAATGAAGAGGTTCACGGTCTGCTCGGTCACCCCGCTGTCTTCGCCTCCGAACACGCCCGCGATGCACATGGGCCCGCGAGGGTCGGCTATGACCATGTCGGTCGAGCGGAGCTTGCGATCCACGCCGTCCAGCGTTTTGATCGGCTCGCCTTCGGCGGCACGGCGGACGATGACCGTTCCCTCCGCGACTTTGTCGGCGTCGAAGGTATGGAGCGGCTGACCCAGCTCGAAGAGCACGTAGTTCGAGATGTCGACGATATTGTTGATCGGGCGGCTGCCCACGGCGATCAGACGGTCCTGCATCCACTTCGGCGAGGGGCCGACCTTGAGCCCGCGGACGGTAAGGCCGCAATAGCGCGGTGCACCGGACGGGTCCACGACCTTAACGGAGAGCCCACGCCCGCCTTTTTCGCGCGGCAGCGCGTCGAAAGCATGGTCCACCTCGGGCTTACGAAGCTCGCACGGGATCCCGCGCAGGGTCAGGTAGGCATACAGGTCGCGCGCGACGCCCCAGTGGGAGGCAGCGTCCACCCTGTTCGCGGTGATCTCATACTCGATCACGGCCTGGGTCTCGATCCCGAGATAGTCTTTCGCGGGCGTGCCGACCGGCGCATCGGCCGGAAGGACCTTGATTCCGGAGTGGTCTTCGCCGAGGCCAAGTTCGTCGTCGGCGCAGATCATGCCGAAGCTCTCAATCCCGCGGATCTTGGACTTCTTGATCTTGAAGTCGCCGGGGAGGACGGCTCCGACCTGGGCGAAAAGGACTTTCTGGCCTGCGGCCACGTTGGGCGCACCGCACACGACCTGGACGGGCTCCGGACCGCCGTCGTCGACGGTTGTAACGTGGAGATGGTCCGAATCCGGATGGGGCTCGCAGGTAAGCACCTTCGCGACCACGACGTTCTTCAGGCCGCCTTCAATCACTTCTGTCTCTTCCACCGAGTCCACTTCGATGCCGATCGAGGTCATAGCCTCTGCGATCTGCTGCACCGAAAGGTCACACTTCAGATAATCCTTTAACCAGCTGTAACTTAGTTTCATATTATTATAATTCATTTTCGTCAAACAACGCGGCGACATACTCTTCGCTGTCGAAGTCTTTGATGTCGTCTATTCCTTCGCCGACGCCGATGTAGCGGATGGGAATTCCGAACTGGTCTACGAGGCCGACTGCCACGCCGCCCTTCGCGGTTCCGTCCATTTTGGTGAGGGCGAGGCTCGTGATATCGGTAGCACGGGCGAACTCCTTGGCCTGCTGGAAGGCATTCTGGCCCGTACTGGCATCCAGCACGAGCAGCACTTCGTTGGGGGCGGTAGGAACCGCCTTCCTTACGGAGTTACGGATTTTTGTCAGCTCGTTCATCAGATCGATTCGGTTGTGGAGGCGGCCGGCTGTGTCGATAAGGACGACGTCCGCGCCCTTGGCGGCGGCGGACTTAACCGTATCGAACGCTACGGCCGCCGGGTCCGAACCCATCTGCTGTTTTACAATATCCACACCAGCGCGCTCGGCCCAGACGGAAATCTGATCTACTGCCGCTGCGCGGAAGGTGTCGGCGGCTCCGAGCATGACCTTACGGCCCTCGGAGGCAAACTTACGCGCGAGTTTACCGATGGTAGTAGTCTTCCCTACTCCGTTGACTCCTACGACCAGAATGACGTAGGGCTTCGCTGAGTCCAGATCGAAGGATTTCGAGGAATCGGCCATCAGGCCTGCTATCTCCTCGCGAAGCATGGCGGTTAGCTCCTCCTTTGACATGTACTTGTCTTTCGAGACCCTCTCCTCGAGGGCATCGATTACCTTAAGGGTAGTATCCACTCCCATGTCTGATTCGATCAGGGCTTCCTCAATAGCGTCGAGGGTATCGTCGTCGACTCTGGAACGGCCGACTATCGCTCTGCTGATCTTCTGGAAAAAGCTTATTGCCATAGCCTACAAATATACAAAAAATCCGGCGCTTGTAGCGTCGGATTTTCCTATAGTATGTATGAATTACTTCTTCTCGAAGTATTCCTTTGCCTTGCTCTCCTCGACGAGGTGCTCTGTGAAGACATAAGCGCCGGTCTTGGGAGATTTTTCCATGCGGATGCACTTGACCATGCTCTTGGCACCGGACTTAGCTGCGAATGTTGCAACGGCTTTCTTTGCCATAGTTTATCCTCCTGAAAATTTACTTGATTTCACGATGAACCGTCACTTTCTTGAGGAAAGGATTATACTTCTTCCTCTCAAGACGTTCGGGAGTGTTCTTCCTGTTCTTGGTAGTGATGTAGCGGGACATTCCGGGAACGCCGCTAGCTTTCTGCTCTGTACACTCGAGGATGACCTGCACCCTGTTACCTTTTGCTTTCTTTGCCATAATTCAAAAAATTAAACAAGGTTAACGTATCCTTTTTTCTGTGCATCGCGGAGAGTAGCCTCGAGGCCATTCTTCTCGATGATTCTCATACCCTTGCAGGAAACCTTGAGGGTGATGTACCTCTTCTCCTCTTCACTCCAGAAACGCTTGTTCTTGAGGTTGACGGAGAAGTCGCGCTTGGTGCGCAGCTTGGAATGGGCAACGTTGTTGCCTTTCATTCTCTTTCTTCCGGTTATTTGACAAACCTTTGCCATAATTATAGTTTTTTATTTATTAATAATCTTTTAAACGAACTTCAGGAAACGCTTCCAGCGTATGCTGCGCGGGAATCTCTTCCCCGAGTCCGTAGAGAGCCACACCACAACAGGCCGTCCGACTATGTGGTCTTCAGGGACGAATCCCCAGTACCTTGAGTCGAGGGAGTTGTGTCTGTTGTCTCCCATCATAAAGTAGTAGTCCATCTTGAAGGTATACTCCCCTGCGGCCAGAGCTTCCTTAACTGAGGAATGCTCGTACACTTCGATGATCCTCCGATAAAGCGGAAGGTTTTCCGAAGTGAGCTTTACGGTCGCTCCCTTCTGAGGGACCCAAAGAGGTCCGAAGTAATCCCTGCTCCAGGTGTAGTCCGGCGAGAACGGGAAGATTTCCCGGTAGTCGCTCTGCACCGTCTCCATGCGATCTGTGAACTGAATTCCCTTGTAGACTTCCTGCTGCTCTCCGTTGATCCAGACAAGGCCGTTAATAACCTCGAGAGTATCTCCGGGAACCGCAACGCATCTCTTCACGTAGTGGTCTACCTTATCCGCGGGGCGGACTACTATAGGACCGAGCTTGGAGATGACCGTCTTTTTTCCGTAGAACCTGCAAAGGGCGTAATAGTCCTCTACCGGAGCCTTGCGGAGAACGGTGTCACCGTTGGGGAATCCGAACACCACGATATCGCCTCTCTGAACTTTCCTGAACCCTTTCAGCCTTCTGTAATCGCTCTGGATAAGCTTCGAATACGACTCTTTCCCAAAGAATGTATTATGGGTGAAGGGTATGGTCAGCGGAGTCTGCGGGATGCGTGGTCCGTATGTCAATTTGCCGACGAAAAGATGATCTCCTGTGTAGAGAGTCTTTTCCATCGAGGATGAAGGAATCTTAAAGGCCTGGAAGAAGAAAATGTTGATGAAAGTAACGACGATAACCGCGAAGATGATGGCATCAATCCATTCATTGACGGGGTCTCTCTTTTCGCCCTCTTTATATCTCTTTTTCCAAAAGTTCCAATGGACTTTCTGAGTGATGAAAACATCGAAGATGATCACCAGGCCGAAAAGCCACCAGAAATTTCCGAGCCAGATTACCCACGCGATGTAGAGCAAAGCCCAGAATGTGAGCTTAGTCCAACGGTTGCGGGTAAATTCCTTCAGGCTCACGGCATTTACTTCTTGTTAACCGACTTAATTATAGCTTCGAATGCCTTCGGATTGTTCATGGCGAGGTCGGCGAGAACCTTACGGTTAAGTCCGATGTTCTGATGCGCAAGAGCGCCCATGAACTGAGAATAAGTCATACCGTACTGACGTGCGGCTGCGTTGATTCGCTGAATCCAAAGTGCGCGGAAATTGCGCTTCTTGGCTCTACGGTCGCGGTATGCATAGGTGAGACCTTTTTCGTAGGTGTTCTTTGCAACCGTCCAAACGTTCCTCCTGGCGAGGAAGTTGCCGCTGGTTCTCTTAAGAATCTTCTTGCGGCGTGCCCTTGAGGCTACTGAGTTGACTGATCTAGGCATAATTCTAAACTTTTAAAGCACCAACATTTCACGAACCCTCTTCATATCAGCCGACTCGATAAGAGTGAAGTGATCGAGGTTTCTCTTTTGTTTTTTGGTCTTCTTGGTGAGGATGTGGCTGTGGTAAGCATGTTTCCTCTTGATCTTGCCCGATCCGGTAAGCGTGAAACGCTTTTTAGCACCGGGATTGGTTGAATGTTTTGTTAATAATATACTGTACCGTACTCTCTACGGCTTATTTCTTTTTATTGGGCGCGAGCATCATTGTCATCCTCTTTCCTTCGAGGACAGGCATGTTCTCGGCCCTGCCGAACTCCTCAAGTTCCACCGCGAAGCGGAGAAGCTGCTTCTCGCCCTGCTCTGCGAACATGATAGAACGGCCGCGGAAGAATATAGTCGCCTTTACCTTAGAGCCTTCCTGGAGGAACTCCTTGGCGTGTTTCAGTTTGAACTGGAAGTCGTGTTCGTCCGTATTAGGGCCGAAACGGATTTCCTTGATCACAACTTTCTGCGCGTTGCTCTTCATTTCCTTCGCCTTTTTCTTCTGCTGATACACGTACTTTTCGTAGTCCAGTATCTTACAGACGGGCGGGTCTGCTTTAGCGCTGATCTCTACGAGATCGAGTTCCAGCTCATCCGCCAGACGGAGGGCCTTCTGAAGGGGCCAGATTCCCTGCTCGGGGATATTGTCTCCTACGAGACGCACCTCGGGAGCGGTTATCTGCTCGTTGATGCGAAGCTCATTCTCGTCAGACTTCATCTGACGGGGATCCGGTCTGCGTCCGTTGGGGCGCGACCCAGAGGGCTTTGGCTTGTAAGGTCCCGGCATTAGGCTAATTCTTCAGCTATTGCTGTATTTATATAGTTAATAAATTGCTCCACCGACATAGAGCCCTGGTCAGCACCTTCCCGGCGAACCGAGACTGTACCTTCCGAGGCCTCTTTTTCACCCACAATTACCAGCACAGGCACTCTGAGCAGGGCTATTTCCCTGATCCTCTTACCCAGCGTTTCATTACGGGCGTCAATGGAAGCGCGAATATCGCAATTTTTTAGCGAATTACAAACTTTTTCTGCATAGTCTGCAAATTTCTCGCTGATCGGCAGGACTTTTACCTGATCGGGGGCGAGCCAGAGGGGCAGATGGCCGGCGGTGTGCTCTAGCACGACGGCGGTGAAACGCTCGATCGAACCGAACGGAGCGCGGTGGATCATGACGGGGCGCTGCTTGCTGCCGTCGGCATCCGTATACTCCAGGCCGAACCTCTCGGGGAGGTTGTAGTCTACCTGAATAGTACCGAGCTGCCAGCTGCGGCCGATGGCGTCCTTGACCATGAAGTCGAGCTTAGGGCCATAGAAGGCAGCCTCGCCCAGTTCCACGACGGTCTTAAGGCCCTTCTTCTTCGCGGACTCGATGATGGCGTTCTCAGCCTTCTCCCAGTTCTCGTCCGAACCGATGTACTTGGTCTTGTTATTCGGGTCGCGGAGCGAAATCTGGGCCATGTACTCGGTCATGTGGAGGGTCTTGAAGACATAGAGGATAAGGTCGATGACCTTCTCGAACTCCTCCTGGAGCTGGTCCGGACGGCAGAAGAGGTGTGCGTCGTCCTGGGTGAAGCCGCGGACTCGTGTGAGTCCGTGGAGCTCGCCGCTCTGTTCGTAA
>CAJOJC010000050.1 GCA_905234775.1 uncultured Bacteroidales bacterium
TACGCGGTGTCCCGATCGAATACCCACTACCGGCTCCCACTAACGCTGGAATATATATTCCCCCTGCCAGCTCGCTCCCCGCGCAGGGTAGGACCTTCTTTACGCAGTACCGCTTCACTCGCGGCGTCAGAAACAATCGGGGACGATTTTTTCGAAGGGTTGAAAGAGGTCGCGAGCGACCTCAGGAACTGACTTCGACAAAATCGTACCAACCTTTTAACCCTTCGCGCTTCCACTCCCGCGCTGGCGCAGCCAAGGTCGGCCCTCGGCGCCAAAAATGCCAAAATCGGCGCCGGAAGGTGGAAAAAGAATGCGGTTTCCCTGCGAAAATAAAGCAGGGTAACCGCAAAAACAGCCGAAAATGCGGTTTCTCTGCGAAAAGAAAGCAGAGAAACCGCACTAAACGGGCGGAAATACCGCAATTACTAGCGGGATGACCGCAACAGAGAGTACTATTCTACCGTGATCCCTTCGGCCATCGTGTACATGTCCGGCAGGTCATTACAGAAGAAGGTGTTCTTCTGGCGGTACATGCTTACGAAATCTGCAGCTGAAGGATGTCCCGGGTAGACTGAGAAGTAGTGTGTGTCGCTCTCGTTCGTTCCTACGTACTTATTACGCCAGGTAACGAGAAGACTTACTTTGCGCCCTGTCATGGGGGCGTGGATATTCTCTGTCCAGTAGGTGGCTTTGGTGAAAGCCTCTACGCCGGTCTCGGTAACTCCGCAGGGCTTTTTCTTGTCGGCGGAGATGCGGGCCAGGGTCTTCAGGTTCGAGGTGAAGACCGCGTTGTTGATACCCTGATAGCAGTCCATTCCGAGGAAATCCACCCATTCGTCTCCGGGCCAGCGTCCGAGATACTCGTCTTCGCTCTGCTGGCTGTCAATCTGGGGCGAAATTGCGTAGATTGCGTTGTGGACGCCCTTGGTGTCGCGAAGATACTTCACGGTCCACTGCCACAGATCCTTGAATTCCTGCTCGGTGGTACACTGGGCGCCCCACCAGCTCCAGGTGTGGTTGTGTTCGTGGTAAGGGCGGAGAATGACGGGAATAGTCTTGCCGTCAGTGCCTTTCAAATCCTTCAGGATATCTGCAAGGCGGTCCATCCACTGCTTGTATGTAGTCTGGACCGAGCTGTCGTCCGTAAGGATCTGCTTCACTACAGTCTTGTCTGTATTGTCCCAGGCTCCGCCGATCTTGTTGTGGTCGGCGCCGGCCTTATTGTAGGTGGCCGGGTTGTCGAGGTGGAGGCAGACGATGGTTACCATTCCGAGGTCATAGGCCTGCTTTACGCTCCTGAGTTTGTAGCCGTTGGTGGTGGGGTCGTTGGCATAACGATCGTCGATCAGTTCAGCGAAATCGATGCCGAGGACGGCGGGGTAGTCGCCGCAGACTTCTTTAGTGTCTGAGCGGCCTTCGGTTCCGAGCCAGTAGCGGCCACACCAGAGGTCGTCGTGGTGGCCGAACATGAAGCCTTCCTCCTTGATGGTCCAGAGGTGGGAATACAGCGCGCGAGTCTCGAGCGTTGCGTTGGGATCGGCCAGAGTCAGCTTGTCCGCATCGCCTCCGGTATAGTCGTGCTCATCCTTTCCGGGGAGTTCGACGTAGGTGCAGCCGGCAAAGAGGGCCGCGCCAAGTATGATGCTTATTATTCTGCTTTTCATTACTGTTTCTGGAAAATCATTACGTAATAATAAGGATTGAAGAGGAAACGGTCGATATCCTTGTACTGCATTCCGACCGGATCGTAAGTGAGCTCAGTCCCGCTGTAGGCGGTCATTTGGAAACCGATGGCGATACATCCGGTGGGAACTGTCACGCTTTCCTGCCTGCCGGGAGTGTCGTGGCTGTCTACATACTGTGTTCCGGGACCGAGGACCATTCCGTAGACGGTCTTGTTGTCTGCGGTGATGGTAATGATCATCGTCTCCGCATTGAGAGAGAAAGTACTCTCGCCGTGGGGAAGGATACCGTAGTTGTAGGACAGGTCGTAGGTGATGCCGCCGTAGTTGTTGTTATTGTCGAGATAGACATAATCCCAATACTGTCCGTCGGCGCCGGGACCGTAGTTGAGGGTTCCGGAGGTGCCGTTGATTGTGATAGTGAGGATATTGTCCAGTTCCTTGTTGGCGTTGCTGGTTCCGGAAGTATTGTAACCTGTCCAGTCCCAGGGCTTGTCCGTTACCTTTACGAAACCGGTTGCGTATGAACCGCCGTAGAGGTAGAGCGAATTGACCTTGTAGTCACCTGCAAAAGCTGAGAAGTCGGTAGAAGGACCGGGATCGGTGCCGGGATCAGTTCCGGGATCAGTTCCAGGGTCTGTGCCGGGATCGGTACCCGGGTCAGGCTCGGGAACGTTGATCTCGCCTTCGTCTCCGATAACCTTCGAGGCGGCGGGAATTTCGGCGACCTTGCTTACCATCAGGAAGCAGTAGCGGGCTGCGACTCCGAATTTCTGGTAATCTGTGTAGAGCAGACTATCATCCCAGGTATAATCGCCCGCAATCGCGAATCCGAACGCCAGATCAGGGATGTTGAACGACTTGTTGTGTGTCACGCTTACATCGACCGTTCCGGAGAAGATTCCGCAGGTTGTCTGCCTTCCGTCGGAGGCGGTGAAGGTGATCGTATTGTTGGTGTAGTCACGCTTCCACTTGCTCTCGCCGATGGGGATCACGCGGTAGTATTTGTGGACGTCGGAGACTATTCCCGCATCGGTCTTGTAGATGATGCAATTCCAGTGTTTTCCGTCGGCGCCGCCGTAGTTGATGCATGTGCCTTCGGTACTGCCGTCGTCATTGATGTCGGTCATCGTGATTTCGAGATAGTTGTCGTAGTTGGCGGCAGGGCCATATCCGTTGGTATCCCAGCACCACGGCCGCTCTTCCGGCGCACCCATTCCCATCGTGCCCCAGCCCCAGCCGTCGTCGGCACCGAGGCCGCCGATGAGCATCGAGCCGGTGATGGCGTAGCAGCCGGCGAAATCTTCGGCAAACGGAGTCATTACTATTTCGTAGACACGGGTTTGACCGGACTGAGCGGTAACGCTGATCGTGGGTTTAGCTTGAGTGAGGTCCATCGTGTCGCCCCTCTTGGCTGAGGCGGTCGCTCCGTAGGCAATCACGAAGGAACTTATCTCGACGGCCTTGAGGTCGTCTATATAGTCGACGGCAAGTTTCACCTCGACAAGTCCGGTAGAGTCGTCGAATGCGGTGATGACGGCATCGCCGATCTGATGCTCGAATGCGAGGGAAACTATGTTCCTCTCCTGGAAAACGTAGCTGGCGAGTTCCTGGTCTCCGGGATTACAGGAGAAGAGGAGCGCCGCTGCGGCCAGAATCGCAATAAGTATATTCCTTTTCATAATGCTATTCGATGTAAGGGTTAAGATCGGTCTCAAGCGAAGGAATAGGGTAGAAGACGAGGTCTTCAGCCGTCAGTCCCTGCTCCCTGGCCGCCGTGATGTCGGTGTGGAGTTTGTTGAGCCTACGAAGGTCGTAGCAGTACTTACCCTCGAATGCGAGCTCGTAGTTGCGTTCCTTGCGGACTGCGTCTCTGAATTGACCGGTGCTCATTCCGGGGGTGAGGTCTGCGAGGCCCGCCCTGTTTCTGATCGCGTTTACCAGCGCATAGGCTTTGGCAGTGGGGCCTGCAGCCTCGGCGTAGGTGAGAGCAACCTCGGAGTAGCGGATGAGGAAAGGCTTGGTAGAAGTCTTGTCCCCGACGAATTCCGGATCGATGAACTTTCTGCAGAACGGGTAGGAAAGCTTGCCGGGATAGGAGGCCGCAACGGCTCCGGTGGCATCGTAGACGGTGTTGCAGAAGAGCCAGTCGTGGCGAAGGTCTCCGAGAGGGAAGCTGTTGTAGAAAGTAGCGTCCGTACCGTATTCGCTCCAGCCGTCGTGGGTGGGGATCATCACTCCGGTGTCTCCCTGCTTGAGGTAAACTGTACCTCCGGCGATGTACGGGATATACATCTTCGAGATCTTGGAATACTGTCCTTCGCTGACACCCGTGCGGTCCATGCTCATGATGAAGATGTGCTCGGGGCCGGTGGGTTTATTGACGTCGTAGATGTCCATCAAGTTCGGATCGAGGCCGTAGGTAGTCTGGGCGGGATCGTCCACTACATGGCCCGCATACTCGATGGCCTTGCCATAGTAATCGTCTACGTTGAAGACCATGTCTGCATACTGAGGTACGCCGTTCTCCTTGGCGGAGGCAAGATAAAGGTAGCTGATTGCCGCAAGGGAGTAGGCCGCGATTTTATCGGTACGGCCGGTAACGGGAACCGAGTACACGCCGGTGAGTTCGATTGCTTTGTCGAGGTCAGAGAAAATCTGATCCCAGACTTCGTCGAGCGTTTTAGCTGCGCCGACGGTAGCTTCTTCGAGCTTGCGTACGGGCTTGAGGTGCATGGGCACCCGTCCGAAGTTCCTTGCGAGGTTGAAGTAAGAGTAAGCCCTCATGAAGTAAGCTTCTCCGACATACTGGTTCTTGATGTTTTCATCGAGATCCTTCATCGCTCCTACGTTCTCAATTACAGAGTTGGCTCTGTTGATGGTAATGTAGGAGTAGTGGTAGAAGTTATAGAGGGTAGTGTTAGTCTTGAAGGTCGCCGACTTCCAGCTGTCGAGCTCCTTGGTCGATGTTTTTGCGTCGCCCTTCGGGAACATGACGTCTGTGTTCATGTCGCCGAGGAAGACGATGGCTCGGGAGTACTCGATATAGTTGATGGCGTCGTAGATATAGTTGGTGGCCGCGAGGGCGTCGGCGTCGGTCTTGTAGAAGTTGGCCTCCGAATAGAATCCGCAGGGATATTCGTCCAGAGAGCAGGCGCATACTGTAAGTGATGCGAGCGCTGCGAGTATAATGTTACGTGTTTTCATCGCTTTCTAGAAATTGAAGTCAAGACCGAATGTCAATTTGCGAAGGCGGGGGTAACCGCCGCTGTAGAGTCCAAGTGCGCTGACTTCAGGATCGTAGCCTGTGAACTTGGTGAAAGTGAAGAGATTGTCGCCGGACAGATATATTCTAAGAGTCCGCCCGTAGTCCTTCTTCGAGAGAGGAATCTTGTAGCCGATTGTGCAGGTCTGGATTCTGACGAAGGATCCGTCTTCGATCCACCAGCTCGAGAACTTGGTCTGACGGGTGTCGCTCAGTTTCGGATACTTGTTGGAATGGTTGTCAGGGGTCCAGCGGAGAGGCATGTTGTTCGGCTGGTCGAAGCGTTTGGTGTTGATTACGTCGTTACCGAACACTCCGTTGAAGAAGATGCTTGCGTCCAGGTTCTTCCAGCTCATGTTGAGCGATAGGGAAGCGAGGAAGTCGGGGTTCGGGTCGCCGATTATGCATCGGTCATCTTCGTTGACGGTGTCGAGCATGTCGGCGTTGTAGATGTCCACATACTTGAACTCACCGGGCTGGGCGTCGTCGCCGCTGAGGCCGGCTCCAAGACCCTCGGCGAGGCTCTGGATGATGCCATCTGTCACATAACCATAGAATACGTACATCGGGTAGCCAACAGCGAGGATGTTGGTAAAGCCGCGGTACTGCTCCGAGGAGTTTCCGTAGAACTCATACTGCATTCCGGTGCGGACATCGGTGTTGAGGCCGGCTTCTACCGAATTACCGAGGCTTACGACTTTGTTGCGGTTCTTTGAGAAGATGAAGGTTCCGCCTACGTTCCAGTCGCGGTCACGGTAGATGATGCCGTCGATGGTCAGCTCGATACCCCTGTTGAGGATTTCGCCGTCGTTGACCCACATCTTGTCGTAGCCCGATGAAGGAGCGATATTGCGCTGGCGAAGCAGGTCGGAGGTGTGTTTCCAGTACCAGTCGAAGGTTACGTTGAGGCGGTTGTCATAGAACGATCCGTCTACTCCGAGGTCGAGCTGGGAGGTAGTCTCCCACTTGAGACCCGTGTTGGGGATGCCGCTCCATACCGCGTAAATTCCGCCGTCACCGGTGGTTCCGGACTGGTAGCCAGGACCGATTGCGGTAGTCCATGCTCCGTCGTAGTAGTATTTATGCTGACCGTAGCGGCTTAGGGTCTGGTAAGCGGAGATACCCTGGTTACCGGAGATACCGTACGAGGCCCTGACCTTCAGAAGGTCGATCTGGGAAACGTCCTTGAGGAAATCCTCTTCGTTGATCTTCCAGCTGAGGGCTCCGGAAGGGAAGAACGCCCATTTGTTGTCCGCTCCGAACTTCGAGGAGCCGTCGGCACGGGCAGTGAAGGTGGCGAGATACTTCCCGGCAAAGGTATAGTTGAGTCGGAGAAGGCCGGAGATAAGCTTTGTCTGATAAAGGCTGTTCGAAATCTGATACTTCTCCGGATCTCCTGCGGCCAGGTTTTCGTTGGCGAGCGATTCGTTGACGAATCCTACGCCGGCAAGCCCGCTGCTGCGGGAAAGGTAGTCTTCATAGGAGTAACCGGCCATCGCAGTAACGTGGTGGAGGCCAAACTCTTTGTCGAGGGTCGCGTAGGTCTCGACTACGAGGTTGTCGTCCATCCAGTTTTCAATCGCGCCGTAACCGTTGTTGAAAACACCCCTTTCAGTGTACTTCTTGGGGAAGTAGTAATCTGAAATAGTCTCACCGTGTTTGTAGTTGACCTGACCGGTGATGTTCAGCCAATCGAACGGACGCCAGTCGGCGGCCATGTACGAGATTACGTTGAGTCCGGTCTTGTCCTGCTTGCGGAACTGGGTCAGGGCGAGGGGATGGTAGTAATCCTGGACACTGTACTGCCAGAAGTTGCCTTCGTCGTCGTAAACAGGGAAGATGGGGTTACGGTTATAGGAAAGATAGCCGTTGTTGTGGCGCTTGTTGGTGGTGATGTTGGCGCTGGCCTTCATCCTGAAGTTGTCGTAGACTTTGTGGTCCACGGCAAAGTTCGCACCGTATTTGGTGTAGGTGTCCTCAATGTACATACCGTTGTCGCGGTAGTAGTTGGCCGAGGCGGTGAACATGGTCCTGTCGTTGGAACTCTGGACCTGGACGGTAGTGTTGTCCGAAATCGGGGCCTTGTTGAAGACGATCTCGTCCCATTTTGTGTTGGTAGTCCAGGTGGTCTGCAGTTCGTCGATCGAAGGGTAGTAAACGCCATTGGCGTTGGTTGCTCCGATGTAGAGCTGGGTGAGACCGGAATTCGCGCGGCTCTCGTTGGAGAGGAGGGCCATCAAAACAGGATCACGCCAGAGATGGAGGGGCTGAGTAAACTGCGATAGGGTAGTCTGCTGACGTACGCTGATGCGGGTTTTGGTTCCCTGGGCTTTTCTGGTGGTAATCAAGATAACGCCGTTTGCACCGCGGGAACCGTAGATAGCCGAGGCTGAAGCGTCTTTGAGAACCTCCATCGAGATGATGTCCTGAGGGTTGATCTGGCTGATAGCGCCGGCCTCGCCGTAGGGGAATCCGTCGATAACTACCAGAGGCGAGTTCGAACCGTTTAGCGATGAGTTACCGCGGATTCTGACGGTCGAAGAGGCACCCGGGTCCTGCGAGGCATTTGTTACCTGAACACCGGCTACACGGCCCTGGAGCAGGGCGTCGACCGAGTTCGCGGGGATATCGGTAATCTTTTCTGCCTTCACTGAGGCGACAGAGCCGGTCAGGTCGCTCTTTTTGACCTGTCCATAGCCCACGACCACCGTCTCTTCGAGAAGAACGCTGTCTTCCTCGAGGACGAAGTCTATGACTGCGCGTCCGCCTACCTGTACCGTCTGGCTCTTGTAGCCGAGGATGTCGACCGTCAGGCTCGCTGCTGCCGCAACATTGCGGAGCTCGTAGCGGCCTTCGAGGTCTGTGACGGCACCGTTGCCGGTTCCGGCGACTATCACGGCCGCTCCCGGTAGCGGGTAGCCTGAGACGTCGCGAACCGTTCCCGAGACGGTAAGGCTTTGGGCGCTGAGGCTTGTCGCTCCTGCGAGGAGGACAAGCAGCGTTGCAAGCGTCTTTAATATCTTCATAAAATAAAGGTTTGTTCCTTATTCGGAAGGATGTTTAGCTTAGTGATTCTGTATGTTTTGTGGTCTCCGATCACTACGGAGAATGTGGTTATCGGTTTTGTGGTAGGGTTGAAGATATAGACGAACACCTTCTTTCCGCACCTTACTGCATATCCGTCGTTTCCTGCGACCCTAACTTCGAGAGGTTCGAAACAGCCTCCGCCCGCCTCGAGCATCTGGTCGCTGAGGGCGCGTACTTCCGCAATCTTACGGTCGGTGCCGCGTGAGTCGAACCATTCCCACCACCAGCTCATCGGGGCTATGGGGGTAGGGTTGAAGAGACCGTAGTACATGGCGCGGGTAAAGTCCATATCGAGCCCGTCTGCAATCTCCTCGAAATTCTTGAACCAGTCCCATTCGTAGCCGGCTTCGCCTATTACGTAAGGCTTGCCGAATTCCTGCTCATATTTATTGATAGTACCCGGGATGCCGGCCGTGCCCTTGTAGATATGTTTCTGATTGAAATCTATCTCCGGGATGCTGTTCAGACCTTCGATATCGCGATGTGAGATTGAAGTCGTGATCATATGGCAGTGGGGATCCAGGTCGCGGAGGTATTTTGCCATCTCGGCATGCCAGTCTGCGATGGCGGCTGCCGGAATAGGGTTCTCTGAGTCTGCGAACTGGATGTTGTCTACCTCGTTGAAGAATTCCCATGCGGCTACGGCAGGGCTGTAACTCCAGCGGGCTACGATATATCGGAGGTAGTTGCGGTAGCGGGCCTTAGCGTCTTCCGTAGTGAAGAAGTCATTGTCTGCCACCACATTTCCCTGGCCCATGCAGAGCATTATCTTGATATCCAGGCTGTCTGCCAGATCGAGGACGTGGTCCAGCCTTTCTACCGCGCTGGCATTGACTGGTTCGTCGGTTTCCTCGTAGCGGGGATTGTTGATGTCTTTCTGTCTGTCGATGGGGAAGTTCCAGCTACACATCCACATCCTGGTGAAATTTCCGCCATGGGCTTTGAGCCGGGGGAGCATCACGTCGTAATTGTAGATGTCTGCCTGCTGGTGGAGTTCGCTAAGATGGGGATTGTCGTCTTCAATGCGCGACTCCCAGCAAAGGTTTTCACCTATTCCGCGGAAAGGGGTACCGTCGTCGAAGGCGAAGGTCCAGTTGTCGCGGGGATGGAGGAAGCCCTTACACTCGGAGGGATAGACTATAAGCGTTTGATCGTCGAAATCGGCGGCAAAATCTTCGCCTTCAGTATAAATGAATCTCAGGGAGTATCTTCCGGACTGGGTAGGGGTGAAGCGGGCGATCCAGGTATTGTCCGAGCCGGAGTAGAAACAGGGCAGGACGCCGTGTTTACCGTCCGGAGCATAGAATTCCATATCTACGGCCGCTTCTTCCGAGCGGTAGGGATTGTCCCATGAGCCGCCGGAGACCGTAATAGCGAACTCCGCTTTGTCGTAGGCAGAGACCTTGGCAGGGCCGTTAAGCCCCAGAACGACTGAGAGAAGAACTGCCAGCATATGCTATTCTTTACACCATTTGTCCAGCCAGGCGTAGAACTCGCGGTGCCAGAAGAGGGAATTCTGAGGCTGGAGGATCCAGTGATTCTCTTCGGGGAAAATAAGGAGCTTGCTCGGAACACCCATCATCTGGGCCGCGTTGAAGGCCGCCATTCCCTGGGTATAAGGGATGCGGAAATCCATCATACCGTGGATGCAGAGGATGGGGGTGTGCCACTTAAGGACATTGCTCTGGGGATCCTTTGCGTAGTGATTCTTAGCTTTCGCGGTCTTCGCATAAGGGGCGCCGGCCTGCTGCATTCCGCCGAAATAGATTCCGTCTCCGGCGGGTCCGGTCTCTCCCGGACGGTAGTCGTATTCGGTCAGTCCGCCGTTGTCCCAGTTGGCGAACCACATTTCTTCGGTGGTGAACCAGAGGGCCTTTTCGTCGCGATGAAGCAGTCGTATAAATCTCCATGGAGCCCCTCGAGCATGTATGCCGAGAATCCGCCGTAGGAGGCACCAACGCACGCGAGTTTACCTACATAGGGTTTACTCTTGATCCAGCGGCCTGCGGAGAGGTAGTCCTGCATGTTGAGACCGGGGTAATCTCCACTGATCTGCTCTTTCCACGGCTGGCCGAAGGCAGTAGTTCCGCGGCGGTTGGGCATGATCACGATATAGCCCTGCTGGGCCATCAGGCGATAACACCAGCGGTAGCTCCAATCCTGAGAGTTAGTACCCTGGGGGCCGCCGAGCACGATCTCGACTGCGGGATAAACCTTCGAAGGGTCGAACTTAGGCGGGTAGAGTACCCAGCACTGCATGTCCTGATTGTCGACAGTTTTCACTATCACGCTCTCGGAGGTGGGTTCGTCGAGCTGGTCGAGGATGTGTTTGTTCTCGGTTGTAATCTGCTTGAAACCATCTTTATTAACAGCGACGAGTTCGACGGGGAAGTTGAGGCAATAGTAGCTGGTAAGGAGCGTTCCGTCCGGCTTTACTGCGAAGGGACTGAAGAAGTCGAAGTTCCAGCCGTCTTTGGTAAGCTGTTCGGCTACGCCGTCGAGGCCGATGTTGAATATCTTACCCGTTCCTTCCGTAATGGAGTTGAAATACAGGGATTTACTGTCTTCTGCCCAAAGAAGGCCGGAGGCGTCGTACTTGAAGCCGGCGGTAAGTTCCTTGATGTCTCCGACAATAACTCCAGAGGCCTGACCTTCGTCTGTAGTAGGATAGCCAATTTCGGCGACGAGTATCCTTTGCTTGTCTGCTTCATAACCGTCGCGGGCCATCGAGATCCAGGCGAGCCTGGAGCCGTCCGGGCTCCAGACAGGGTCGGTGTCGTAGCCGCCGTCTACCTTCACAGGGGTAGTCTCGCCGGTAAGGATATCATATACATAGATACCGCAGTTGGTGGAGAAGGCGTATTCCTTTCCGGTTTTCTTCCTGCAGCTGTAGGCCACATAGCGCCCGTTAGGAGCCCAGTCTAACTGCTCGGCGCCGCCGAAAGGTTCGGTAGGGAGTTCGAACGGTTCGTCTCCGAGAAGGTCGATGCTGTTCTCTGGGGTAATCTTTCCGTTAACGAGGGTAGCTACATAAGTTCTCGGAGTTTCGAGTACCCAGTGATCCCAATGTCTGTACATAAGATCCGTTGCCACATAGGCCTGGGCTTTATCGAGGGCAGGATCGCTGTCTTTGGGGGTAGTTACAGGACCCTTGACGGTAGAAATATAAAGAATCTGATTTCCGTCTGGAGAGAGCTTGAATTCGCTGATTCCGGCGGGGACATCGCTGAGCTGGTACTTGGCGCCAAGTTTCTTTCCTCCATAGGCGGCTGCCCAGAGCTGACCTCCCTGAAGGAAATAAATCTTCTTTCCGTCGGGCGACCATCTCGCGTTGCTCGCGCTCTTTGCGTAGCGGGTCAGCTGAACCCTGTTACTGCCGTCGGGATCGCAGACGAAGAGATTTCTGCAGCTGCGGTTCTGCTCGATAGAGGTGTAACTTACTCCGTAGAGTATCTTCTTACCGTCGGGGGAGAGCTGAGGGTCGCTCAGGCGCCCCAGGGCGAGAAGTGTTTCGGGGGTCATCACTCCGTCTTCTATCTGAATATCGGACTGGGGGATATAACCGGATTCGGTCTTGTTGGGTTTTATAACTTTGCTCATAAGCGCAGATATTCCGTAGCCTATGCAGCAGCATACGGCCACGACGCAAAACAGTTTGAGAAACTTTTTCATCCGTTGTATATAGTTATTCTGCTTACTAAGTTACAAAGAAAACGACAAAAAACACTATCTTTACCAGACTAAACACATATTCGGGAATGACATTTACGATGATTATCGAGCTGCTGATCGTACTGGCAGCACTCTACGTTGGCTCGCGCTACGGATCTCTCGCCCTGGGCGCAATTTCCGGTATCGGCCTCGCTATATTGGTCTTCGGCTTCGGCCTTAAGCCCGGAACTCCTCCGACCGACGTCATCTATATTATTATAGCCGCAGTTACCTGCGCCGGAACCCTTCAGGCTTCCGGAGGTATGGACTGGATGATTCAGGTGGCGGAGAAGATACTGAGAAAGCATCCGAACAGAATCACCTTCCTGGGACCGCTCGTGACCTTCTTCCTTACGGTTCTCGTGGGTACGGGACACGTCGTGTACACCATAATGCCTATTATCTGCGACATCGCTCTTAAGAAGAACATCAGGCCCGAAAGGCCCTGCGGTGTTTCGTCGATAGCCTCTCAGGTCGGTATCACATGTTCGCCTATCGCCGCGGCTGTAGTCGCTTTTGTGACTATTTCTAACGCCAACGGCTACATGGTCAGCATCCCTCAGGTCCTGATGGTTACTATCCCGGCTTGTCTGTGCGGTATCATCTGCGCTTCGTTCGCTTCATGGCACAGAGGAAAGGACCTCGACAAAGACCCTGAATTCCAGAAAAGGGTGGCGGATCCCAAGATCCATAAATATATGTACGGAAACTCCGCAACTACCCTCGACAAGGAGATTTCCAAAGAAGCCAAGGCCTCCGTATTTATCTTCCTCGGAGCCCTTCTGATAATCGTCGGTTTCGCTTTCTGTCAGATGATCAAGATAGGCGACGAACCGCTGGCGAAGATCATCAATCTCCCGAAGATGAATCTCTGCATCCAGATCATCATGCTGTGTGCGGCAGCCTGCAATATTATTTTCTGCAAGGTTAATCTTCCCAATACCGTTTCCGGTTCCGTGTGGAAGTCCGGTATGGTAGCCGTTATCGCAATCTACGGTATCGCCTGGCTGGCAGATACATATTTCGGCAATTATCTGGACCAGATGAAGGCAATGCTCTCCGACCTGGTTACAGCATACCCCTGGTCCATCGCTTTCGTCTTCTTCCTTGTCAGCGTTCTGATCAACTCCCAGGGCGCAGTGGTGGTCGCGATGCTGCCGCTTGCTTACCAGCTTGGAATAGCCGGCCCCGTGCTTCTGGGTGTGCTTCCGAGCGTATATGGGTACTTCTTCATCCCTAACTATCCGTCCGATATCGCTACAGTAAACTTCGATCGAAGCGGAACGACCGTGATAGGTAAGTACCTGCTCAACCATAGTTTCATGATGCCGGGTCTTATAAGCGTGACCGTTTCAACCATTATCGGATATCTGATTACAAACGTTTTCTTCCCAGGCTATTTCGCCGGTTTCATACAGTAATGAGAAAGCTTCTTATTCCAGTACTGGGGGCCGCGTTCCTCCTTACTCTGAATTCCTGCTCATATAAGGAACACCTGTTTCTTCCTGTAGAAGGAACAGTGTGGACCCTTAAGGTAGGCAAAGTAACTACCTGGGCCTGTTTCCACGACGCAGACAGCGCGAGCCTCCTCCAACACAATGCGGAGCTCGGCCGTGTCCAGTCAGACCACGGTACCTACACTGCAGATGGACACGTCCTTACGATCAAGACGGAATACGCGTCCGAATATACTATCAACAGGACTTTCTTCAATCTGAAGCGCGTCAATAAAAACGACGACTATACCCAGCTTTCGCCCTGTTCGTATCACACCCTTGCCGGTTCGGTATGGATGACCCCTATCCACAACGACCTCCATATCGCATATTTCCTGTCTGATACTGAGTGCGTAGATATTCTCTATTCCAACATCAGCCGTGAAGACACCGGATCAGCCTATGGATGGAGCGGAGTGAAAAAAGCGGCCGTATTAAAAGGAAGTTCCGTCGAAGCCGGCGGCCTTTCCGCCACTCTTTACAGCGGGATAATGACCAGCGGTGTGTACGCGGCTCAGTCTGTCTCGCCCCCTCTTGAAGAAGAAGGGACTTCCGAACTGAAAGGTACGGTCTGGACCTACAACAACACCGGACACCCGGCCGATATCCCCATAGCTTATATCTTCAGCGGTAAGGATCTCTTCGTTCGTATATCCGGCTTATGGGCCGGAACAGTCTCTGATTCCCGCATCAGTCCCATCATTTTCGATGTCGCAATCGGAACATATACCGTAAGCGGCGGCAATCTTACCCTCAAGGTAGGGGATAAAGAAGAAAGCTGCCCCATTTCCGGAAGCAGCTTCACTCTTTCTGAAAGGACTTTCAGTAAACTCGCTTACTGATCCTCTTTAGCTGAGAACATCTCTTTGATCTTCGGGAGGTAACCCTTTCCGATAACCCAGCCGCATCCCAGAACGAATCCGAGGAAAGTCCAGATAACGAGTGTCTTCGCACGGCTGTTCGAAGGCTTGACGGGAACCGTCACGGGCTGGACTACGGTAAGGATAGGAGTGTCTCTCTTAACCTGCATCTTAGCCTGCTCGAGCTGTTTCGCCATCTCGGAGTAGATGGAAGAAGCTACGTTATACTTTGCCTGAAGCCTCTCCTG
>CAJOJC010000051.1:0-9637 GCA_905234775.1 uncultured Bacteroidales bacterium
CACCGTCGGTGATAAACTCGCCGGCCGCCACGGTAACAAGGGTATCGTAGCGAAGATCGTCCGCCAGGAAGACATGCCGTTCCTCGACGACGGTACTCCGGTAGACATCGTCCTCAACCCTCTGGGTGTGCCGAGCCGTATGAACCTCGGTCAGATCTACGAATCCGTCCTCGGTTGGGCAGGAGAGCGTCTGGGACTCAAGTTCAGCACCCCGATTTTCGACGGTGCGAGCCTCGACGAAATCTGCAGCTACACCGATAAGGCAGGCCTCCCTCGCTACGGCAAGACGGCCCTCCGCGACGGTGGTACAGGCGACTACTTCGACCAGCAGGCAACGGTAGGTGTCATCTACATGATCAAGCTCGGCCACATGGTCGACGACAAGATGCACGCCCGTTCGATCGGTCCTTACTCCCTTATCACCCAGCAGCCGCTCGGAGGTAAGGCTCAGTTCGGAGGTCAGCGTTTCGGAGAAATGGAGGTCTGGGCCCTCGAAGCTTTCGGTGCGGCCAACATCCTCCAGGAAATCCTTACCGTCAAGTCAGACGACGTCACCGGCAGGTCCAAGACTTATGAGGCTATCGTCAAGGGTGATCCTATGCCGCCGGCAGGAATCCCCGAGTCGCTCAACGTGCTCCTGCACGAACTCCGCGGCCTCGGACTCAAGGTTACCCTGGATTAATTAACGAATTGATTAGATTGAAATATGCCTACTTTCAACAATAAGGAATCAAAGGTAAAGAGCAATTTCTCTACGATCAGCATCTCCCTCGCTTCTCCGGAAGACATCACTGAAAGGTCTTGCGGCGAGGTCCTGAAGCCGGAAACGGTCAATTACAGGACTTACAAGCCCGAAAGAGACGGTCTCTTCTGCGAGAAGATCTTCGGCCCTACCAAGGATTACGAGTGCTACTGCGGTAAGTACAAGAGAATCCGTTATCGCGGAATCGTCTGCGACAGGTGCGGTGTCGAGGTCACGGAGAAGAAAGTACGCCGCGAGAGGATGGGACACATCACTCTTACGGTGCCGGTAGCCCATATCTGGTACTTCAAGAGCGCTCCTAATAAGATCTCCGCACTTCTCGGTCTTCCTTCGAAGAAACTCGAGTCGGTTATCTACTATGAGAAATACATAGTGGTGAATCCCGGCGAAAGCGGACTCGAAAAGATGGACCTCCTCGCGGAAGACGAGTACATGGACGTCCTGAACCGCCTCCCCGGAAACGAGAATCTCTCAGACAGCGATCCTAAGAAGTTCATCGCCAAGATGGGTGCCGAAGGTATTCACGACCTTCTCGCCCAGATCGACGTAGAAGCTCTCGCAAAGGAACTCCGTCAGAGGATGCTTACCGAGACCTCGCAGCAGAGAAGGGTAGAGACCCTGAAGAGGCTGCAGGTTGTGAAGTGGTTCCAGGAGAGCAAGGGTAAGAACCGTCCGGAGTGGATGATCATGAAAGTGATCCCCGTCACTCCTCCGGATCTTCGCCCTCTCGTCCCGCTCGACGGCGGCCGTTTCGCAACATCGGATATCAACGACCTCTACAGGCGCGTTATTATCCGCAACAACCGTCTCAAGAAACTCATCGAGATCAAGGCTCCCGAAGTCATTCTCCGTAACGAAAAGCGTATGCTCCAGGAAGCAGTCGACAGCCTCTTCGACAACTCGAAGAAGTCTGCCGCTGTCCGCAGCGAACAGAACAGGGCTCTCAAGAGTCTGTCCGATTCGCTCAAGGGTAAGCAGGGACGCTTCCGTCAGAACCTCCTCGGTAAGCGTGTCGACTACTCGGCTCGTTCAGTTATCGTCGTTGGTCCTGAGCTCAATATGCACGAGTGCGGTCTGCCTAAGTTCATGGCGGCCGAGCTCTACAAACCGTTCATCATCCGCAAACTCATCGAGCGCGGAATCGTGAAGACGGTCAAGAGCGCGAAGAAGATCGTGGATCGCAAGGATCCGGTTATATGGGACATCCTCGAGAACGTAATGAAGGGACACCCGGTGCTCCTCAACCGTGCACCTACCCTCCACCGTCTCGGTATCCAGGCTTTCCAGCCCCGAATGATAGAAGGTAAAGCGATTCAGCTCCACCCGCTCGCATGTACGGCTTTCAACGCCGACTTCGACGGTGACCAGATGGCTGTCCACCTCCCGCTCGGCAACGCCGCAGTTATGGAGGCCCAGCTCCTCATGCTTGGATCGCAGAACATCCTCAACCCCGCGAACGGTGCCCCTATTACGGTTCCTTCGCAGGATATGGTTCTCGGACTTTACTACATCACCAAGGTGCGCCCCGGCGCTCTCGGAGAGGGTCTGAGCTTCTATGGTCCGGAGGATGTAATTATCGCTCTCGACAATAAGAAGATTGAAATGCACGCCCTCGTGAAGGTCCGCCTTCCGAAGGATAAAAACGATGAGACCAAGGGCTACGAGATGGTAGAGACTACCGCCGGCCGCATCATGGTTAACCAGTATGTACCGGACGAGGTCCCCTTCGTCAACGAGCTCATCGGAAAGAAGCAGCTCCGTACCATCATCACCAACGTTATCAAGAACACCGGTGTTACCCGTACGGCGCAGTTCCTGGACGACATCAAGAACCTGGGTTACTACCAGGCCTTCCGTGCAGGTATCTCCTTCAACCTCGGCGATGTCATCATCCCTGAAGAGAAGAAGACCCTCGTTGCGAACGCCTACAAGAAGATCGACGAGATCAAGGGCAACTTCGCGATGGGTTTCATCACCAATCAGGAGCGTTACAACAAGGTTGTCGACCTCTGGTCGGCTGTGGACAACGACCTTACCAAGATAGTCGGTAAGCAGATTTCCGCAGACCAGCAGGGCTTCAACCCCGTATTCATGATGCTCGACTCCGGCGCTCGAGGCAGCACCCAGCAGATCAAACAGCTCTGCGGTATGCGTGGCCTTATGGCGAAGCCCCAGAAAGCCGGTGGATCCGGAGCCGACATTATCGAAAACCCGATTATCTCCAACCTTAAGGAGGGTATGACGGTGCTCGAGTACTTCATCGGAACCCACGGCGCCCGTAAGGGTCTTGCGGATACCGCTCTTAAGACTGCGGATGCAGGTTACCTGACCCGCCGTCTCGTAGACGTGTCCCACGACGTAATCATCAACGAGGAAGACTGCGGCACCCTCCGCGGCCTGGTGGCAACCGCCATCAAGGACAAGGATTCGGTGGTCGAGTCTCTCGGTGAGAGGATCCTCGGACGTACTTCGGTCCACGATATCATCAACCCGCTCACGGGCGAGCTTATCGTCCACGCCGGTGATGAGATTCGTGAGGCAGCGGCCGAACTTATCGACAAACTCCCTATCGAGAGCGTCGAGATCCGTTCGGTTCTTACCTGCGAAAGCCGCAAGGGCGTCTGCGCCAAGTGTTACGGACGCAACCTCGCTACCAGCCGTATGGTTGAGAAGGGAGAGGTTGTGGGCGTTATCGCAGCGCAGTCCATCGGTGAGCCTGGTACTCAGCTTACTCTTCGTACCTTCCACGTCGGTGGTACCGCATCTTCGGCCGGTGCTGATTCCAGCATCGATTCGAAGTACGACGGCGTACTGAAGTTCCAGGAGCTCCGTACCATCGAGCGCGAAGGCGACAGCGGAAAGGAGACTGTTGTGGTCGGCCGTATGACCGAACTCAGCATCGTCGACGCAACTACCGGAATGACCTACTCACACTACGACATCCCTTACGGATCAGTTCTGTATTTCAAGGATGGCGACAAGGTGAAGAAGGGCGACAGAATCTGCGAGTGGGATGCCTACAACGCAACCACCATCGTCGAGACTGCCGGTAAGCTCCGCTTCGAGAACCTCGTAGAAGGCGTAACCTTCCGCAAGGACGCAGCCGACGAGTTCTCCGCCTCGAACGATAAGGTTATCATCGAGTCCAAGGATAAGACTAAGAACCCTGCCGTAGACCTGGTCGACGCAGAAGGCAATATCCTCAAGCAGTACAACCTCCCTGTGGGAGCCCACGTAATGGTTGAGGACGGCGCAGACGTCAAGGTCGGCGATGTGATCATCAAGATCCCTCGCGCATTCGGTAAGGCGAACGATATTACGGGAGGTCTCCCTCGAGTCACTGAACTCTTCGAGGCCCGCAACCCTTCGGCAAGCCCTGCAACCCTCTCCGAAATCAACGGTCAGGTTATCATGGGAACCATCAAGAGGGGTAACCGTGAGATCATTATCCGCAACCGTACAGGACTCGAGAAGCGTTATCTGGTTCCTCTGACGAAGCAGATCCTTGTCCAGGAAGACGACTATGTCAAGGCCGGTACTCCGCTGTCAGACGGCGGCGTTTCGCCCAGCGACATCCTCCGTATCCTCGGACCCGTCAAGGCTCAGGAATACATCGTCAACGAGGTCCAGGCAGTGTACCGCCTCCAGGGTGTTAAGATCAACGACAAACACTTCGAGATCATCGTTCGTCAGATGATGCGCAAGGTCCAGATCACCAATCCCGGTGATACCGAATTCCTCGACGAGGAACTCGTGGACAAGATGCACTTCATGGATGTCAACGACGCTATCTACGGAAAGTTCGTCGTAGAGAACCCCGGAGATTCTGAGAAGTACACCGAAGGTCAGATAATCGGAGCACGTGAGCTCCGCAGCGAGAACGATTCCCTCCAGAGGCAGGGCCTCAAGGTGATTGCAGCGCGCGATGCAAGGCCTGCAACCGCCACCCTCATCCTCCAGGGTATCACCCGCGCGGCTCTCCGTACAAACAGCTTCATCTCCGCAGCCTCCTTCCAGGAGACTACCAAGGTCCTCAGCGAAGCCGCTATCCGCGGTCGCGTTGATCACCTCGAGGGTCTGAAGGAGAACGTCATCTGCGGTCACCTCATCCCGGCAGGTACCGGTCTTAAGGACTACCAGGATATCGTGGTCGGCCGCGGCGACGAAACTGTAGATGAACTGAACGAACTTTAATGGCGGGAAACCGCGACAACCAGAGGGGCCGGCCATTTGGTCGGTCCCTTTTTAATCGGTGTTCGGCGAGATTTTGCGCATTTTCTCGCCGGATTGTCGGTTTTGGACGATTTCGGCGAGATTTAGGCCGGTTTTCTCGCCGGAAACAGTGCGTTGACGATATTAATGTCCATTTTCAGGATTCGATTGATCTGTTTATTGCCGGCATTGTAGTCATAGTGAAGGGTTTTGGCAATTTCCACCTTTGCCTCTCTTGATAGTTGGGCGGGTGATAAACCGAATTGCTTCATTGACAAAGCGAATACGGTGGAATAAAGTTCGTCATCTGTATAGAAGATCCTCTCCCCAATCTCTTTTGCAATAAGTTTTTGACTCTCAACGTTTTTTGATAGACAGTTGAAATAATGGCTGGCATTTCTGAATAGTCGCTCTCCGCAATCGATATCGCAAAAACACAAAGGGCTTATTTGACCTTGAACTGAGTAGACGGGCGCAGTGATGGCACGACCGACATGAGTTTTCACCATCTTTTCAATAGTTGCGTTGCTGGCAGGCTTTTTCGCAAAATTATATAATTCTCTAGCTGCCGTATTGAAATAGAAGGAATTGGCTCCATATGGATATGAGAATGGACTATATTCGGGAAGAACTAAAAACCCATTTCTATTATTATATACTATCACATTCCTGGCGTCATTCAAAGTGGTGATTTGCCTTAGATTGCATTCAAGACTATCCAAAACAACCGGGCAACCATCATCTCTAAGTGCTTTTGAGAGGATGGATTTAAATAGTGCAAAGAACTCTCTGATTTGTTGCTCTTCACCGGCCAGAGTGACGTGAATGTGATTGCTCATCAATTCATATGTGAGAACACGAATCTTCGGGCATAGAAGAACTGCTATCCCGAATGCCCACATACCCCTTTGAAAATCGGCGGTATTTCGAAAGATAATGGGATTGTTTTCCGATGTGAAAAGATGCCAGCATTTACCCAGTTCGGAAAACACTAATTCGCAAATGCGTTCGGCTTCTGAGAAGTTGTTCATATCTATAATAGTTTGGTTAGGCAACAAATATAATAGGAATCCGGCGAGATTTTGCGCGTTTTCTCGCCAGATTGTCTGTTTTAGCTCATTTCGGCGAGATTTGGGGCATTTTCTCGCCGGGTGCTTGGGCATTCGCCGTCTAATGGATTGAGGTGAGGCTTGTCAGAGGATGAGAGCGGTGGAGTCGGGGAGCTCTCCCGTCATCAGCCCGTAGCCTTTGATTGCCTGGGCTTTCAGCCACATTATCCCGCCGATATAATGGTCGACTCCGGGAAGGTTGGAGCAGGCCGGATCTATGTAATTCGCTTCAATCAGATACTTACAGCGGATAATCTCAATACCTGGAACAGCGCGGGGAAGAGTGTAAACTATCAGGTCGGCTGCGACGGGGTTGTCATGGAAAGCGAAGTCGTGATGAAGCGCAGATGTTTTGAGACCGCTGTCACGACATGCGTGAAGGGCGGCCCTGCCCGCGCCACCGAGGCCTATGATAATAGCGGTCCCGACGTCGAGACCGTCGATTAGTTGCTTTACTGCCAGATAATCAGAATTGTAGGCTTTGACTCCTTCGGCTGTCTTCACTAGTATATTCGCCGCGCCTATCCTCTCGACCTCAGGGCTGCGCCAGTCGGCGGCAGCGGCAGCGGCGAGTTTGTGAGGCGCGGTGACATTTACGGCGCGGAAGTCTTCGCGCATGAACTTGTCGAATGCGAGCGCGAAGTCTTCATCTTCTATTATTTCGTAGGGATAGCGTCCGCCGTAGGCTGCTGCGAAGAGCGCCGGACTTTGGGATCCGGCCGCAGGGTAACCTATGAGACCGTATTTAGCCATTGCGCTGACGAACCGCTTCGAAAAGGAGGATGGCCGCGCTGACGGAGACGTTGAGCGAGTCGAGGCGGCCGAGCATCGGGATGCGGATATGGGCGTCCGCCGCCTTGCGCCAGATGTCGGTAAGGCCGGTTGATTCTGTGCCCATCACTATCGCAACGCCCTTCTTCATATCAGTGTCGTAGTAGAGTTCTGAGTCCTGAAGCTGTGCTGTAAGGATGCTTATCCGCTTCGACTTTAAGAAGTCTATGCATTCTTCGGATGAGCACGCGACACACGGGACGGTAAAGATCGCTCCTATCGAGCTGCGGATCAGATTCGGGTTATAAAGATCGGTCAGCGGATTGCAGACTATGACGGCGTCGGCTCCGGAAGCATCGGCGCTTCTTAACACGGCGCCTAAATTCCCCGGTTTCTCAACGCTCTCAAGAACCACGATAAGCGGATTCTCGCCTAACTTCAGGTCTTCAAGTCTCAAGGTCTTCGTGCGCACCTCGGCGATTATGCCTTCAGTACCGGTGCGGTATGCAATTTTCTCGTAGACGGATGCTGATACTTCGAAGATCTTAGTAGATGCCCGGTCGCAGCCGGGCATGACTAGTGAGTCACCCCCGACCTGATCGGGGGTCCAGGATGCTCGATCGCTGTCGGGCATGACAGAAGGGCATACGAACACCGTATCTATCTCATATCCAGCCTCAACGCAGTGTTCAATCTCCCTGCGCCCTTCGACTACGAACAGCCCCTCCGAGCGACGCTCTGAGGACTTCTGCTGCAGGGCAAGAAGCTTTTTGATCTTTGGGTTCTGGGCGCTGGTGATGAGTTCTGTCATACTATTTCAGGACAAGCTCCACGGGGCAGTGATCGGAGCCGAAAATATCATTCAAAATATCTGTGGAGACTATGCGCTCGCGAAGAGCCTCACTAACGAGGAAATAATCGATTCTCCACCCCACGTTCCTTTCGCGGGCCGCCATCCTGTAGGACCACCAGCTGTACTTTTCTTCAGTAGGATGCTGGAAACGCCATGTGTCCACGAAGCCGCTGCCGAGCAGTTCGGTCATTTTCGCGCGCTCCTCGTCCGTGAAGCCGGGATTCATGTGGTTGGTCGCGGGATTCTTAAGGTCAATCTCCTCGTGGGCCACGTTCATATCGCCGCAGACCACGACAGGCTTACCAAGGCCATGCAGATACGCCCTGAAAGCATCTTCCCACTGCATGCGGTAATCCAAACGACGGAGCCCGTCCTGAGAGTTGGGGACATAGACGTTGACCAGATAGAAATCGTCGAATTCGAGAGTAACTACACGGCCTTCATGGTCATGCACGTCTACTCCAATCCCGTAAGACACGCTCAGCGGATGAACCCGCGTATAGATAACCGTTCCGGAATAGCCCGGTTTGTCGGCATAGTTCCAGTAAGACTCGTAGCCCAGGAACTCAAGGTCGATCTGGCCGGCCTGCAGCTTCGTCGCAGTCTGCGTCGAGCCCCTCGAATATACCCGCGAAGCCCTTGCCTGCTACCGCCCTGAGGCCGTTTACATTCCAGCTTATGAGTTTCATTACAGGCTCCATTCGACACCGTCTTTGGTGTCCTTGACCTTGATTCCGAGCGCGGCGAGCGAGTCGCGGATGTGGTCGGAAGTCGCCCAGTCCTTAGCCGCCTTGGCTTTCGCCCTCTCTTCGAGGACCATGTCCATGAGCCCCTCGATCACCTTCGAACCAGCGCCGGCGCCTTCATCGTCGCGAAGACCGAGCACGCCGAACACTACGTCGTCGAACAGCTGCACCAGAGTCTGGATATCGCCCTCGCTGAGCTTGACCGAGCCGGCCTTGGCGCTGTTGATCAGCCTCACTGCCTCGAACAGCTGGGAGACGGTTCCGGGCGTGTTCATGTCATCGCAAAGGGTGTCGTAGACGCCCTCCCAGACGGCCTTGACCTCGGGGGAGGTAGCCTGGCAGGAATCGGGCGCGACGCCGAAGGCCTCCTCGCCGTACTGCCAGGAAGGGGCCTTGCGGCCTGCCATGGCATAGAGATCGCGGGCGGCCTGCATAAGGCGCGCCAGTCCCTTCTCGGCGGCCTGCAGGGCCTCGTTGGAGAAGTCGAGCGTGCCGCGGTAGTGGGCCTGGAGTATGAAGAAGCGCACGGTCATGGGCGCATAGGCCTGCTCGAGCTTCGGGTGAGTTCCCGTGAACATTTCGGGCAGCGTGATGAAGTTCCCGAGCGACTTGCCCATTTTCTGACCGTTGATCGTGATCATGTTGTTGTGGACCCAGTAATGGACGCCCTGCGTTCCGCGGGAGGCCACATTCTGCGCGATCTCGCATTCGTGGTGAGGGAACATGAGGTCCATGCCGCCGCCGTGGATATCGAACTCCTCGCCGAGGTATTTCTCGCCCATGACCGAGCACTCGAGGTGCCAGCCCGGGAAGCCTTCGCTCCATGGAGACGGCCAGTGCATGATGTGCTCAGGCTCAGCCTTTTTCCAGAGGGCGAAGTCGTACGGGGCGCGTTTGTCGCCCTGTCCGTCGAGCTCGCGCGTCCCCTCGAGAGTATCCTCCAGGTTGCGGCCGCTGAGGATGCCGTAGTGATGGTCCTTATTGTATTTCTGTACATCGAAATAGACGCTGCCGTTGCTTATGTACGCATAGCCGGCCTCGAGAATCTTCTTCACGGCCTCGATCTGCTCGATTACGTGGCCGCTGGCGCGAGGCTCGATCGACGGGGGCGCCACGTTCAGAAGGCGCATCGCTTCGTGGTAACGAAGCGTGTAGGTCTGGACGACCTCCATCGGCTCGAGCT
>CAJOJC010000051.1:9696-24948 GCA_905234775.1 uncultured Bacteroidales bacterium
TCCGTAATGTTGCGGACATAGCGCACCTTGTAGCCGAGGTGTCGCAGGAGTTTTGCCAGGACATCGAAGGTAACGCCCGGGCGGGCATGGCCCAGATGGGCGTCTCCATAGACGGTCGGGCCGCAGACATACATTCCTGCGCGCCCGGGGTTGATCGGCTTGAAGACCTCCTTCTGGTGGGTCATTGTATTTGTAAGTCGTAAAACTTTCATATCTATTGTTTTCTCAAGAAGCAATCCAGGGTATTCTCCAACAGCGAGCAGATTGTCATCGGGCCCACTCCGCCCGGCACCGGGGTAATCACGGAGGCCTTGGGCGCGACGGCCTCGAAGTCGACGTCGCCGCAGAGCTTTCCGTCTTCGCCGCGGTTGATCCCGACGTCGACCACAACTGCGCCGTCGCGGACCATCTCCGCTCCTACGAACTTCGGCTTTCCTATCGCGGCGACCAGAATCTCCGCCTGACGGGTCACTTCGGCAATATTCTGAGTTCTGGAGTGACAGATAGTCACAGTGGCGTTTGCATTCAGCAACAGTTTCGCTATCGGCAGGCCGACTATATTGCTGCGGCCTATCACTACGGCCCTCTTGCCGGCAAGATCTACTCCTGCAGCCTCGAGGATTCTCATTATTCCGCGCGGAGTACAGGCTACGGCCGCCTCGCGCTCGATAGCTTTGTTATCGCGTCCGAGCCACAATTTTGCGACGTTGGCAGGGTGAAAGCCGTCAACATCTTTTTCCGGAAGAATCGAACCAGTGATCTTCGTTTCGTTGAGATGCTTAGGCAAAGGCAGCTGCACTAGAATTCCGTCTACTGCGGGATCCGAATTGAGTTCGTCAATGTGTTTCAGGAGCTCCTCTTCCGAGGTCTCGGCCGGGAGCTTACACTCTATACTTCTGAAACCGGCCCTCTCGCAGGCTCTGTGTTTATTACGTACATACACCTGGCTCGCAGGGTCTTCTCCCACGAGTATTACCGCCAGGGACGGTACCCTGCCGTACTTTTCCGGGAAGTCTTTCACCTCCCCCGCAATGCGGGCGATTATGCTGTCCGCAAGCTCTTTTCCGCTGATAGTCATACGTTCTGCTAAGATAACAATAATATCTCAACAAAAATTATTATATTTGTTTCAAGTATTTTAAAACCAAATCTCAAAAAAGATGAAAAAGCTCATTCTTTGCCTCGTCGCAGTCCTCGGACTCGGCCTTGCAGCAAGTGCTGCTAACTACACCATCGACGAGCAGTCGATCGACGCTATGATTGAAATGGCGGAGGAAGTTTCTCCCGCTATGATGGAAGCAGAAGGCGCAACAGACGTCACCATCCACCTCGGAAACGGTGCACAGCCTGTCCTCGCTTTCATCCTCGCTCTCGTTCCTGTAACCAGTTGGCTCGCAATCCACCGTATGTACATGGGTACTTCGATCCTTGCAGTCCTCCTGAACATCGTAACAGGTGCTGGCTTCGGCATTGTCTATGTCGTTGACTGGATCGTTCTCCTGCTTGGCGTGCTCGACAATAACATCGGCCAGTACTGCAACAACGGCCGCTGGCTCATGTGGGCAGACATCATCTAATTGATGAACAAAAATCTCCGCGTACTAGCCCTCGCACTCCTGCTTCTTAGCGTGCCGGCTTCTGCTCAGCGCAGGCTCTCGGCCGACGTAGAAGTAAAGAATGTTTCAGGACGAAGCGTGGTCACAACCACCAAAAGCGTCTATTGTGCAAACAATGGACGCTTGGTGGTTTGTAACCACAAACCCGTCGAGTACACGATGATTACAAACATCGGCGGAGAAACAAAAATCTATTTCAAAAAGACCAAGGAGGTACTGGTAGACAACCAGGGAATGATGAGCTCCAAAGACGAACTTCTCACTCTTTTCCTCATGGGACGAATCGAAGATCTGGGAGTAGGACTTTTCGGCTACAGGCTCCAGAAAACGGAGTATGTGGAAGATGGCCTTATGAAAAAGACCTTCAAATGTATGGATCCCAATATGCCTCCTTATACGGAGATAGTCTATGGTAAGGATTATCTGCCTATCTATAGCGCGATTCTTACCGAAGACGGCCACGTCCAGACCAAGGTCTACTACACTCAGTACAAGACCGTCGGTTATGTGCCTTTCCCCCACAGACTGACCCAGATTACCTACAATTCGCCGACAGACTCCACCATTATCCGTACCGTCTATTCGAATGTGGTGGCTGACTCAGACGATCCTATGTTTGACTTCACCGTTCCCGCAGACGCGGTCCCGATGGACCTCAGCGGAAACACTCAAAAACTCCGGTAATGAAGACTCGGGCTCTCATACTCTGCCTGTTGTTCTTCACTTTCCCCCTTTTCGCTCAGACTACCGACAGGGACCTCGTGGAGAAGGCCCTCGAAGATGCGCAAACTGCCCCAAAGGCCCCGGGCAAACATAAACTCTACCATCTGTTCCGAGGACAACTTCGTGGGCAGTGCTATTATGCGCCCGAATGCGTGGATTACTTCCCGCAGGCGGTGCATGACCTCGGATTCATCCGCGCCAGCCTGTCCATGCTCGACCGCATGACCCGCGACACCTATATCGGGACCGCGACCTTCCCCCGCGAGCTCAGGGGCAAAGATGGCAAGATCCATGAAGGAACCGAAGCCTACAGGAGGAGGCGCAGCGAGAAATGAAACGCCTGCTGCTCATACTCACCCTCGCGCTGCCTGCCGCCCTCAGGGCCCAGACAATAACGCCGGATCTCGAGTTCATCGACTACCTCATCGGAAACAATTATACCCGCGATGCCCTCGCGTGGATAGATGGCAGCAATTATACGCCCTCCGATACCCTCGATTTCATTAAGGGCCTTACACTCTATACGGCGAACAAACTCGACCTGGCGACCGAGAGCTTTGCAAAAGTGCCGGAGGGCTCGCCCTACTATGAGAAGAGCCTCATGTTCGGAGCGGTGTCCCACGCTTATCTTGGTAACTACGAAGATGGCCTCAAACTCATCCAAAACACCGGCGATTCAGAGCTTAAACAATACGAACTGGCGGCGTTTTACCTGCTCTTAAACGACAAAACCGGCTATCAGCAGGCCTCCCAAAACTTCACCTATCAGGATTACTCCCTCGCCGAAGGGGAGAAATTGTTCGGCAAAATCTACGAAAACCGTTTCAATGAGAAGCAGAAAAGCCCGGCGCTGGCCGGTTTGATGTCCGCGGTAATCCCGGGAGCGGGGAAGTGGTATGCCGGGCGGAAAGACGAGGCTGTTGCGTCCTTCGTGACAGTAGGTATCTTCGCCGGCCTCACGGCGGAATGTTGGATTAAGAAAGGCCCCAAGGACTGGCGGACGATAGTATTCGGAACCCTCGGCTCTTTATTTTATATAGGTAATATCTACGGCAGCTATGTGTCGGTAGGAATATACAACGACAATTTAAGACATGCGCAGGATAACACTATTGTGTTTAATCTCCACGTTCCTATTCGCAGCCTTTGACGCAAGCGCTGCCCAGAACGTGGATTCGCTGCTTTTCGAGGCGGCGAAGCGCGAGCGCATTGTCTTCGAGGCCCAGAACCCGATAGAGGTAAACGACGCCCTCCTGCAGAAAGCGGAATTCTACAAACAGGCCGGGCTCTATAAAGAAGCGCTCCAGACTCTCGAACGCGTAAGAGTCTACCTCGTCCCAGCAGACAGCCGCGCTGACCTTACTGTTCAGAAATCGCTGCTCGCTTTCCTTGCCGGCGACTACGACGCCTCTCTCTCATATTTGGAAGAACTCGGCGTCCATACGGAATACGTCGAACCTAAGCTTAAGAAAGACTGGATAGGAATGGCACTGACTTTCCTCGTGCCTGCGGGCTATATCTATGCGGGCGCGCCGGGGGAGGGGGCGGTGTCTACTGCCCTGAACGCGGCCTCGATCGCATGGATTGTCGTGAACCTCAATGCGGGCCTGCCCGTCACCGCCCTCCTTGGCGGCGCGCTCGCTCTGAGCTACACCTTCCTCGGAGCACAAGAAAGAGTTGCGGAGCTTATCGCAATCCACAACTCTTCCAAGATTTCTGAGGCGAAGCGCGAAGCCGCCGCCCAGGCCTTACTCGGACTTCTCTGATCCGGCAATCTTTTCCGGTTTCATCTGAGGGAAGAACAGCACATCCTGGATGGCTGTCTGGCCCGTCATGAACATGGTAAGGCGGTCGATGCCCATTCCCAGACCGGAGGTCGGCGGCATGCCGTACTCAAGGGCGCGGACGAAGTCCATGTCGATGTACATCGCTTCGTCGTCGCCTTTCGTCTTGAGGGCGGCCTGCTCCTGGAATCTCTCGAACTGGTCGATAGGGTCATTGAGCTCTGAGTAAGCGTTAGCCAGTTCCTTTCCGCACACGAACAGCTCGAAGCGCTCGGTGAGGGTAGGGTCGGTCCTGTGGCGCTTTGTCAGCGGGCTCATCTCCACGGGGTAATCAATTATATAGGTAGGTTGAATCAGGTTCTTCTCGCAGAATTCGCCGAAGATGGCGTCGATCAGTTTGCCCTTGCCCATCGAAGGGGTAATCTCCACACCGAGTTTCTTACAGGTGGCGCGAAGATCGGGTTCGGTCATTCCCTTCACATCAACTCCCGCATACTCCTTGATGGCATCAAGAATAGGCAGCCTGCGGAACGGGCCCTTGAAATCGACCTCGTTGCCGGCGATATTTACGGTAGTAGTTCCGTTGACCTTGAGGGCGATCTTCTCGAGCATCTTCTCCACGAACTCCATCATCCAGATGTAGTCCTTGTAAGCTACGTAGATCTCCATGCAGGTGAATTCCGGGTTGTGGGTCTTGTCCATGCCCTCGTTACGGAAGTCCTTCGCGAACTCATACACACCGTTGTAGCCGCCGACGATAAGCCTCTTAAGGTAAAGCTCGTTGGCGATACGAAGATAGAGGGGAATATTAAGAGCGTTGTGGTGAGTTACGAACGGACGGGCTGTAGCGCCGCCGGGGATGCTCTGGAGGATAGGAGTCTCTACCTCGAGGCAACCGGCCTCGTTGAAGTACTCGCGCATAGTAGCGATAATCTGAGCCCTCTTGATGAAGGTCTCCTTCACCTGAGGATTCACGATAAGGTCTACATACCTCTGACGGTAGCGCATCTCAGGATCGGTGAAGGCATCGAACACCTGGCCGTCCATCTCCTTGACTATAGGAAGAACGCGCAGCGACTTGCTCAGAAGAGTTAACTCCTTGGCGTGGACGCTGAGCTGGCCGGTCTGGGTGAAGAATGCGAAGCCCTTGATTCCGATGATATCGCCTATGTCGAGGAGTTTCTTCCAGACCGTGTTGTACATGGTCTTGTCCTCTTCGGGGCAGATCTCGTCTCTCTTAACATATATCTGGATGCGTCCGCTTTCGTCCTGCAGTTCGCCGAAAGATGCGGCGCCCATAATGCGGCGGCTCATCAGACGGCCGGCGATGCACACTTCCTGGAAGTTGCCCTTCTCCGGATCGAAACCTGCGGCAATCTCTGCTGCGTTTGTGTTGACCGGGTAAAGCGCTGCGGGGTAGGGCTCGATTCCGAGTTCACGTAGCTTGGCGAGCGACTCCCTGCGTATCAATTCCTGTTCACTGAATTCCTGTACCATATTATATAATGTCTTCTCTTTCTTTAATGTCCTTTACGCGGAGCTGGATAGTGCTGTTTCCGCGATAGTAGTTCTCGACTATAGTGTAGCACACGTCGAAGGGATTGCCGTGGCGTATGTACTCGAATTTGTCCGCCATATTGAAGGCGATGGCGGGGATGGCGCGCGAATAGTCCTCCTGGATGAGGTCGAGCTTCAGATGGAGCCCGCCCGCGCCCACCTTCCTGCCGCTGCCCTCGTCGCAGACGGCGTCGGTCTCGAATACCGGGTTGGCGTTTCCGGGGCCGAACGGCTGGAACTGCTTGAGGATGCGGAAGAACTTGGGCGTGATCTGGGCGAGGTCGATCCGGGCGTCGATGTCCACGACCGGGGTCAGCATCTCGTCCGTGAGCTTGCCCTCGATAAACTCCTCCATCCTGCGCGCGAATTCGGGCAGGTTCTCCTCCTTCATCGTGAGGCCGGCGGCATAGACATGGCCGCCTAAGTTCTCGAGCAGGTCGGCGCAGCTCTCGATCGAGGCATACAGGTCGAAGCCGGCTACGCTGCGGGCGGATCCGGTCACGAAGCCGTTGCTCTTGGTCAGGACGACCGTGGGCTTATAATAAGCCTCCACCAGGCGCGAGGCCACGATTCCCACGACGCCCTTGTTCCACTGCGGGTTATAGACGATCGTCGCGTTCTTCGAGGCGATGCAGCGGCCGCTCTCGACCATCTCCAGCGCTTCCTGGGTGATCTCGCGGTCGATATTCTTGCGTTCGTTGTTGTTTTCGTTGATTTGCTCGCCGATTCGGATGGCCGTTTCCTTATCGGGCGCGGTCAGTAGCTGGACTGCGAGTCGGCCGGTCTCCATTCGGCCGGCGGCGTTGATGCGCGGTCCGATCTTGAAGACGATGTCGTCCACGGTTATGTGGCCCAGCTCGAGTCCGGAGAGCTCGATCATCGCATGGAGGCCATGGCGCGGGGCCTCATTCAGGCGCTTGAGCCCGAAGTGGGAGAGGACCCTGTTCTCGCCGACCATGCTCACGAGGTCGGAGGAGATGCTGACTACGAGCAGGTCGAGCAGGGGCAGCAGCGTCTCGAACTCGATCCCATGGCGGATGCTGTAGGCCTGCGCGAGCTTGAATCCCACGCCGCAGCCGGACAGGTCGTCGAAGGGATAGTGGCAGTCTTCGCGCTTGGGGTCGAGCACCGCCACGGCCGCCGGGAGGGAATCCTCCGGCAGATGGTGGTCGCAGATGATGACCTCCACGCCCTTGCTGCGGGCATACTCCACCTTGTCGATGGCCTTGATGCCGCAGTCGAGCGTAATGATCAGGGCGAAGCCGCCGTCCGCGGCCCAGTCGATGCCCTTCTGCGAGACTCCGTAGCCTTCGTCATAGCGGTCGGGGATGTAGAAGTCCACCTCGGAGGTGAACCTGCTCAGGAAAGAGTGGAGAAGCGCGACGGCGGTAGTTCCGTCTACGTCGTAGTCGCCGTAGACCAGTATCTTCTCCTTGCCCTCGATGGCCTTATCCAGCCTGTCCACGGCTTTGTCCATATCCTTCATCAAGAAGGGGTCGTGGATGTACTCGAGGCTTGGACGGAAGAACTGTCTGGCCTGGTCGAAGGTCTCTACGCCCCTCTTCACGAGGAGGTCGGCAAGCACCTTGTCGATGCCCACCTCCGCGCTGAGACGCTGGACCTTCTCAGGATCGGCTGCTTCCCGGACTTTCCAAATGCTCTCTTTATTGCTCATTTATACTGTTTTTATTTTCTATCAGTTTGGCACGGATTCCCTCCGCAACTTCATGCGGAGTCTTTCCGTCTGTAGTGACGGTCAGCGCGGCCTGTTCGTAAACCGGCCTGCGCTCCGGATCCCACCGTCCTCCCTCGGGCCGGCGTCTTCGCAGTTCTTCTTCCGAGGTCCTGAGGTAGACACAGAAGGTCTCCTCAAGAATAGGGCGGCGTACCGGGCCCGTCATTATCGTTCCTCCCCCGAGGGCGAGGACCAGGTCTTCTCCCGTCAGCTGATGCATTACCAGTACATCCCGGAATGCTTCAGCCTCGACGGCCCTGAATCGCGTCTCTCCGTCCTGAGCGATTATCGTCGCAGGCGAGCGCCCGATCTTCCCTTCAATATAACTGTCCAGGTCGATGAACTCCCATCCGAGGAGCGCGGCGAGTTCGCGGCCCGTCGTGCTCTTTCCGGAGCCCATATAACCAGTCAGCGTTACCGTCAAAACAGCGTAGGTTCTTCAATCGTTATCTCCGGAAGATCGTTGAGGTCTATCTCAACTCCGACCGGGATGTCCTGTCCGAGATCCGTTCCCAGATCGATCACATCGTGCGGCCCTTCTTCTTCCGGTTTTATATCGTCCTCCGGTTTGTGGAGAGGCTCGATAAACTCGACCTTCTTCACATCGAGGTTGTGGCATTTCTTTCCCTTGGCTCCTACTCCCTTCTTCGCTATCCACTGCTCTGCGTCTATCGCCTCGGGCTCTCTGTGGGCATGTTTGCCGCCGAAAGTGACGAGGTACTGAGGGTGCAGGTCGTCGCTTAGGCCTATCAGCTTGGACTTCGCTCCTTCCGAGATGAAACTCATCGGGTTGTTGTCGCTGACTGCGAAGGAGAAGCGCTTGACGTAGTAGGCCTTCGCGGCTCCGTCGTAGTAGAGGGCGGTATAGGTCTTCTCTGGATCGAATTTCTCGATTATTAGGACATCGCCCTGGTATCTGTTGGAGACGTCGAATGAGGTCGTATAGAAGGTTCCGTTGGCGAAGACGGCAAGCACCTTGTCGTTGGTATCGAACGCTCCGAGGTACTGGCCGCGCTCTTCGTCGTTGAGCTTCTGGATGTATTCGTCGTACCAGATGTCCTTTCCGGCGATAGTCGACACACCGGCTGACTTGAGGGTTATCTTCTGGATCTGGTACTTGCTTACCAGATTTCCTCTCGAGGCTTTTCCCTTGATGGCAAGGCTGCTGAAGTCGTACTCGTAAGAGGTTTTCTTGAGCTTCGCCCTGGGCCTGAGCTGGATCCTTACGGTCTCCGCCTCGCCGTTGTGGTTGGCGGTGAACCATACTATCTTCGAGCCTTCGGCTCCAGTAGTGATGTCGTATTCCTTGTCACGGGTTACCGACGTAATCGAGAAGCGCTTGGCGTAGTAGACCGAGGTCTTTCCCTCGCGGTAGATTACGTTGTAGATCGTGCGTTCGTCGTTCCTTACGAAGATGCCTACATAGAGGAGGTCCTTCCCGAAGAAGGCCTTTTCCTCTACCTTGGTCACCTTGTAGACGCCGTCTTTGCGGATGACGATAACCTCCGACATGTCGGAGCAGTCGCAGACGAACTGGACTCCGTCCTCCCTCTTAAGGCCGATTCCCACGAAGCCCTCCGCCATGTTGGCGTAGAGTTTCGCGTTGTTGTTGATGACCTTGCTGGCAGCGATGGTCTCGAAGCCGGTAAGCTCGGTAAGGCGGGGGAATGCGGCGCCGTATTTTTTCTTCAGGGCCCTGAACCAGTCGATGGTGTAGCGGACGATATTGTCGATATTGTCCTGAACCTGATGCATCTCTTCTTCGATTGCGAGTATCTTCGCGTCGAGTTCCTTCGCATCGAACTTGGATATCTTCCTGACCGGTTTGTCTACCAGGCGGTCGATGTCGGCCATGGTGACTTCTCCGCGAAGGATGTCTTCGTAGGTCTTCATCTGGGCGAGAACCGCCGCTTTCTGGTCGTCAAAGGTCTTGTAGGTCTCGTCTTCGAGTATCTTGTAGACCTTGTTCTCGAAGAAGATGCGCTCGAGCGAGGTAAGGTGCCAGTCTTTTTCGAGTTCTCCGAGCTTGTATTGAAGTTGCTGGAGGAGAAGGTCGCGGGTATGCCAGGTACTGTATTCGAGTATGTCGTGGACCGAGAGGAACTGAGGCTTGTCGTCTACGATGACGCAGGCGTTGGGAGCGATAGTAGTCTCACAGTCTGTAAAGGCATACAAGGCATCGATAGTCTTGTCCGGAGAGACGTCGGCAGGGAGGTGGATGATGATATTGACTTTGTCGGTAGTCATATCATCGATCTTCTTGATCTTGATTTTTCCCTTGTCCTTGCCCTTGATGATGGACTCCTTCAGGAGCTCGGTAGTAGGGGATTTCGGTGATGGCGAGGGTGCCCTTGTCGATCTTCTCGATGCGTGCGCGGATCTTCACCATTCCGCCGCGCCTACCCTGGTTGTACTTCGAGCAGTCTGCGGAGCCGCCGGTGGGGAAGTCGGGATATAGCTCGTAGCTCTTTCCTTCGAGGATCGAGATACTGGCGTCGATCAGTTCGTTGAAGTTGTGGGGAAGTATTTTCGAAGACATGCCCACGCCGATTCCTTCAGTGCCCTGGGCGAGCAGAAGCGGGAAGCGGACCGGGAGCTCGGTAGGCTCCTGGTTGCGGCCGTCGTAGCTGTTCATCCAGTGGGTGATCTTCGGGTCGAAGACGACCTCTTTCGCGAACTTCGAAAGGCGCGCTTCGATGTATCGGGGCGCAGCGTTCGAATCGCCGGTGAGGATGTTTCCCCAGTTTCCCTGGCAGTCGACCGTGAATCCTTTCTGGCCCAACTGGACGAGGGCTCCGAGGATCGAGGCGTCGCCGTGGGGGTGGTACTGCATGGCCTGGCCGACTATGTTCGCGACCTTGGTGAAGGCGCCGTCGTCCATCTTGTACATCGCATGCAGCACGCGCCTCTGCACGGGCTTGAGTCCGTCCACGATGTGGGGGACGGCCCTATGCAGGATTACATACGAGGCATAATCCAGATACCAGTTCTTGAACATGCCCGAAAGCTTGAATTTCTGGGCGTCGCTTCCGAGGAGCCGGTCGTATTTACCGCTCTCTTCGACCTCGCCTTCGATTGGGGCTTCGAGTTCGTCTTCACTGATCTCTTCGATGATATCTTCGTTTTCTTCGATCATACTTCTAGTCTTCGTAACCGAACTTACGCAGTTCTTTTCTATTCTCTCTCCAGTCCGGATCCACTTTTACGTAGATGCTCAGGAACACCTTCTTCTGGAAGAAATCTTCCATGTCTATTCGGGCCTGGGTGCCGACCTTCTTGAGGCTGGCGCCCTGCTTTCCGATCACTATGCCTTTCTGCGATTCCCTCATGACATAGATAACTGCGCCTATGTCGTACCTCTCGGCCCCTTCCTTGAAGCTTTCGATTTCGACCTGGCAGCAGTAGGGGATTTCCTGTTTGTAATTGAGGAGGATCTTCTCGCGGATTATTTCCGATGCGAAGAAGCGCAGGTTCCTGTCTGTAAAGGTGTCCTGGTCGTACCATGCCGGGGCTTCGGGAAGTTTCTCAACCACAGTTTCGAGGATAGTGTCGAGGTTGAATCTTTCCTGGGCCGATGCCGGGATTACGGTAGCCTGGGGGACTTTTTCTTTCCAGTACGAAAGGATGTCCATCACCTTCGACTGGTCGCTGATGTCTATCTTGTTGACGACAATGATCACCGGGCATTCCAGCCTGCTGAGCTTGTCTACGTATTCGCTGTTTTTGTCAGATTTCTCTACGGTGTCGGTGACATAGAGGATAACGTCGGCGTCGCCTATTGCGGCGTCGACGAAATTCACCATGTCTTCCTGCAGGCGGTAAGAGGGCTTCAGGATACCGGGGGTGTCCGAGTAGACTATCTGGTAGTCTTCACCGTTGACGATTCCCATTATCCTGTGGCGGGTTGTCTGCGCCTTCGCCGTGACGATGCTGAGCTTTTCGCCCACCATCGCGTTCATCAGCGTGCTCTTCCCGACATTGGGATTGCCGATAATATTTACGAAACCGGACTTAAACATATGCACCCATCTTGAGGATGTTCACTTCTCCCTCCGAAAGCTGACGCCACTCGCCCTTCTTGAGGCCTTTCTTGGTAAGACCGGCGAAGTAGACGCGGTCGAGCGCGCGGACTTCGTAGCCGAGGCTCTCGAAGATGCGGCGGACGATCCTGTTCTTTCCGGAATGGATCTCGATTCCGAGCTTGCGGTGGTCTTCGGCGTCGATGTACTCGAGTTCGTCTGCCTTGACCTCACCGTCTGAGAGGGTGACTCCGGTAAGAATCTTACCGCAATCTTCCTCGCTGAGAGGCTTGTCCAGGCTGACCTGGTAGATCTTCTTCTTGTCGTATGAAGGGTGTGTGAGACGCTCGGCGATCTCGCCGTCGTTTGTGAACATCAACACACCGGTAGTATTCTTGTCGAGCCTGCCTACGGGGAATACCCTGTACTGGCAGCCCTTGAGAAGTTCCATTACGGTCTTCTCGGCGTGGGGGTCGCTCGCGGTAGTGACATAGCCTTTGGGCTTGTTCATCACGAGGTACACCTTCTCTTCGCCGCGGAGGCGCTCTCCGTTGAAGCGGACTTCGTCTTTATAGACATTGACTTTCGTTCCGAGTTCGGTAACGACAACTCCGTTGACGGTGACGACGCCAGCCTGGATCAGGGTGTCGGCTTCGCGCCTCGAGCAAACGCCGGAATTGGCGATGAACTTGTTGAGGCGTACTTCATCCTTGATGGGGCTGGGGGCGTGGTCGTTGTCTGACCAGCGGCCCTGGTCAGAGACCTGAGGCCTGCGGTTGATCATGCGGTCGATGCCTTCCTGAGAAGCCCTGGAGAATTCCTCCCTTTTGTGGAAAGGCTTCTTCCCGAATTTGCGGGCGTTGTTTCCGCGGGTATTGAAGCCGCCCTTGCGTGCATTGCCGCCCTGGGAGCAGTCGTTATAGGGGCGCCTGTTCGAATGGTCTGACTGGCTCTGGTATCCGCCGCTTGAGCGATGGGAACGGTCTGAATAACCGCTATGCTGAGGCCTTTCGCCGGTATGGTTGCCGTGCTGGGGTCTGTCGTTGTTTGTGCGTTCGCGGTTGAAATCGCGGGACGTGCTGTATGCAGGTCCTTCGGAGCGAGTTGTTGAAGTTTTTCGTGGCCTAAGTTTTCGGCCGTTCTTAGAGTAATCTTCCATGTTACTTGAGTTTGAAAATGTAGGTGATCGTACCCTCCTGCAACTGGGGGGTATCTGCTGTAATATTTGTTACTTTGCTGAAGTGGGTGCGCATCGCTGCGCTCCTCGCTGCAGCCCATAAATGTGCATCGTCGACCGTGGTTCCGGGTGCGCCGGCTTCCGCCCGCTTGACTTCTCCATGGACGTCTACCCAGATGGTGACTACTACTATACCGCTCTCCTGGAGCTTGTAATCCGGCTTGATGAGATCTCCTTCGACCCTGCGTCCTTTGAGGTGGGCGTTGGATCGGCCTTCGGTAGTGTTGTTCGCACTGTTGCCGTCTGGCTGACCGGCCTTGAAGCGGTTGGAACTATCCTGCGCGGCATGGGCCGTTCCGGCATTGCTGTCTTTCTTTCCCATCCCGGGGAAGGCAGCGCGCGGATCGATCTTAGGCTGTTCTGGCTCCACGGGCGGGGTCGGCACCTCTACGTCGCCGAAGTTGTCCGGCTGCTGGGCGGGAGTCTCGTTGGGAGTATTGTCCTTCACGGGAGACTCGCTGCGCTGAACCAGCTCTACAGGCTTCTCGAGATCGACCTCCTCGGCGACCGGCTCCTTCCCGTACTTGGGCTCGATTATTTCCTGTTCCTGGATGAAGTCGATCAAGAAGGTCTGCTCTGCCGGCGGCGGCCAGATGTATTTCATGCCGTGGAAAGAGACGAAGACCGCTGCGACAACGTGAATAGCTACGGTGACCGCTATTCCGGTTACCGTGCTGATCGCGCTGTTGCGTTTTCTTCTCTTAAGATACTCTTTCATCTGCTATTCCGGCGAAGTCGCAAGGATGACCTTGTAGTGGTTTCTCTTTGCGATGTTCATTACCTGGACTATTTCTCCGATCGGAACCGTCTGGTCTGAATAGATCGAGAAAGTAGGATCATCCTGAGTCTGCAGGAGAACTACCAGCTGATCTTCGACCTGGTCGAAGGGAACGGGCTCCTGACTGCCGTTGATGTGGTAGGTGTACTGCTCGTCTCCCTGGTCTTTGACCGATACCGTCACCGTGGGCTTTGCGCTTACCTGGCCCGTGCTCTTCGGGAGAAGAAGCTTAAGGGCGTTGGGGTTGATGAGGGTCGAGGTCACCAGGAAGAAGATAAGCAGAAGGAACACGATGTCAGTCATACTGGACATCGAGATGTTCGCATCAACTTTTGTGCTTCTTTTGAGTGCCATGGCGTTATTCTGCTTCGACTTCTTTCTCTGCGGGTTCGTTGAGGAGATCCATGAACTGGACGGTAGTGTTCTCCATCTTAGCGACTACGTTCGACACCTTGGCGGTGAGGAAGTTGTAGGCGAAGTAGGCGAGGATACCTACGATAAGACCTCCGACGGTAGTAATCATAGCGGTGTAGATACCGCCCGAGAGAAGGGTGATGTCTACGTTGCTGCCGGCATTGGACATGTTGAAGAAGGCCTGGACCATTCCGATGACGGTTCCGAGGAATCCGATCATGGGAGCGCCGCCGGCGATGGTGGCGAGGTAGGGGAGGCCCTTCTCAAGACGGGCGACTTCGGCGTTGCCGACATTGTCGACGGCGGCCTGGATGTCGCTAAGGGGACGTCCGATACGGTTGATTCCGGTCTCGATCATCCTGGCTGCAGGGGTGTCGTACTTGGTGCAGAGGGTGAGGGCAGACTTGATCTTTCCTTCGTGGATGTAGTCCCTGATGTCGTTCATGAAGTTTTTGTCGATCTTTCCGGCCTGGCCGATCTGGAACCACTTCTTTCCGAAAATGAAGATTGCGATGACCGAAAGAACGAGGAGGACTATCATCAGCCATCCGCCTTTGGCTGCCATCTCAAGGATGGAGATGGACATTTCCTGCTGCACGGGAGCCTCGAGGACTTCTGCGCTTGCTTGAAGTAATGTTGATAACATATTTAGTACTGTTTTGAATTATCGGTTCAAGTTTCTTTCTAACCAACTCTTGGGTCTAAAGACCCATATTCGCGCAAATATAATCATTTTTATTGATAAATCCTCGCGCAAAGTACTCCCATTCCACATTTTTTTAGCGCAGCTCGCGCGGCGGCGATTTTGGTATTTTTTAGCGCCGAATGCTGAGTTTTTCTCCTCTCCGGCGCCATTTCGGGGATTTCGGCGCGGATTTCGGCCTTTTCGCCAAGATGAAGCCAGACCACCCCTGCCAGAACGGCCTCTGAGGCCTCCAGTCTGGCTTCACAGGCCGATTTCGTTGTATGAAGTCAGCATAGCCCCTTCCAGAGTATGCTATAAGGCATCTCGCCTGGCTTCATCTTGGCGAAACAGAACTAGAGGGCGTGAGTAGTGACTGTTTTCCCGCTAGTATTAGTATTTCCGCCAAGTAGCCTCAAGGGTTAACCCCTCCAGAAGATATTCTGGGGCGGGTGACTGGGACGGCTAGGGCCGATTTCGGCCTTAGCCGCAAAGAGCACCCCTACTAGAGCAGGGTGTGGGGCAAGTGGTTGGGACGGCTACTTGGCGAAAATGAGTGTGGCGGGACTACCAGGCTAGCGCGGGGCGGGAGGGAAAGCGCGAAGGATTAAAGGTTGGTACGATTTTGTCGAAGTTCGCTCCTGAGTCCGCTCGCGGGAGTGCTTGCCGGGCTTCTTGCCTGAGTGCCCGCGACCTCTTTCAACCCT
>CAJOJC010000052.1 GCA_905234775.1 uncultured Bacteroidales bacterium
CTATCTCGCTTCCCGGAAGATTCCGCTGGAACTGGCCCGCAAGTACCTCAAGGAGATTATTGTCTACAACCCTCAGAAGGGCCTGAACTTCACGCTGGTCGGCATCCCGAACAACGCAGGTGCCTGGGCCATGTCGGCCCCCAGCGGCTATAAATCCACCAATAAGGCGGCCGTTACCACTATAAATAATGAAGGAGCCTTTAGTCAGAAGCCCGAAGCCAAAAGCGTGGCCGTGTTCGAGGGATTCTGGGACTTCCTGTCCTGGCAGGTGATGCAGGGCAGCACCAAGCCCTCATGCGATGTGGTGGTGCTGAATTCCGTGAACAATGTCCAGAAGGCCCTCGATTATATCGGCAAGCACGAGAAAATCATGGGCTTCCTGGACAACGATGCAGCCGGGCAGAAGTGCCAGAACCTTCTGGAGAAAAACTTCCCGGGGAGAGTGACGGATATGTCAGACCTATACGGCCAGTACAAAGACCTCAATGAAATGCTCCAGGACTCCCGGGGCTATACCGCTGATATGAAACTTACACCAAGCATATGACACCGAGTGAGCGCAACGACATTGCCCGCCAACTGGAAAGGCTGGCCGACGAAGTGAAAGACCTGAAGATGGGACTGAGCGCCCATAAGCCAGTTTATACAAACGCAGAGCTGATGAAGCTGCTGGATACGTCCACCGCTACCATCAAGAAGTGGCGCGATGCAGGCCTGCTTGGCTATTCACAGGTGGGTGACACCTACTTCTATAGCAAAGAGGATGTCGAGGCATTTCTCCTCGGCATCCACCATAGTGCTACTGCTGGAAGGATTAATATCAGAGGGCGCGGATGAACTGCGTCTCTGATTCTACTGTCTCTTTCAAGAACTGGGCATAGGTCCGCTGTGTAGATGCAATCGTAGAATGCCCCAGCAGCTTGCTCAGTAGGAAGATGTTCATCCCGTTGTTGATGCACATAACGGCGAAACTATGCCGGGCGACATGCATGGTGAGCGGGAAATCGAAGCGAAGCGTCATCCTGGCGACGTTCAAAGACGTGTTGAAGGTTTTATCCTTGGAGTTCCTGTCCATAAACAGGCGTTTCTGGTCCGTCAGGTCATAATCTTCCGGAAGAAGGTCAAAAACGAACTTATCATTCCTCCCTTTTTCTTTCCATCGTTCCAATATCTCCATAGCCGATTTCCCGAGAGGGGGAAGGACGTCAGGAAGCCGCTTTGTCTTGAACTGGACCTTCTTGATTACCTTTGCATCGAAATCAATGTGCTTCCACTCCAGGGTCATCACATCTGAAAGGCGCATCCCGCAGGCATAGTAGGCAAAGAACCACATGTCCAGTATTTCTTTGGAACGAGGATTTTTGCATTTATCATAGTATGACTTCAACTGCTCAATCTGCTCGGGCGTGAGGTAGCGCACTTTCTCCACCACAGTTTCTTCCATATCGGGCTTGTATTCCGTTTCGTGCGTCTCCAGATAACTTTCAGCGAGCGGCCCGTACGATTGCTCAAGAATACCATTGGTTATCGCCGCCTTTATAGCAACAAACAATGGTACCAAAGCTTTGTTGATTGCTTCCTTGCTGGTGTTCTTCCGCACACTGAAACGGTACTGGACATACTCGTCGAACACATCCTGCCGCAGGTCTTTCAGCGCGAATTTGGGCGTTTTACGCCAGTGGACAAGAAATGTCTCGAACTGCTCAATCAGTTTCTGTTTGTTATACCATAGGGAGTATCCGTATTCCTTCTTGCCATAGTTCAAATCGTTGACACGTTTGGCGTACTCTATGAAATTGGTCTTCTTTGTAACTACCTGGGTGGGCGATTCATCGGGCAGGTCTCCAGCATTAATCGGATCGCCGCCGTTCAGGATGAAGTTTAGTACGGTTTTATTGATTTCGCCCTCGTAGGCAACGAGCTTTTTGTCAATCTCGTTCTTGAAAGCCGCTAGTTCGGCGTTAATTCGGGCCGACTGTGGGTAGGATGCCTTGACACAGCACTTCTTCTCATCCCACGCGGATGGAGGGATGCCGATTCCTGTCGAACGTTTAACATAGCCGTCCATGTGGAAACGCAGGTGGATAATTGTCTCACCTTGCGTGTTGATCCGGTTCAGGATAACGAATTTTCCGACCGGAATCTCAGGTTTTATTTTTGCCATACACAAAAACTTTTAAAGGTTACTATTCCTCTTGCAAAAATGTGTCTGTTTTTGTGTCTGTTTATGTGTACGTTTATCTTTCGACAGTATGCGATAGAATGCGATAAAATGCGGATGGGCACCATTCGCTAAAATGGCACCCATCCGAGTTAATTCTCTGTATTTCAATCAGTTAAGCCCCTAATACTCTTCCTCGTTAAAGAAGAAGTCTTCCTTGGTAGGATAATCGGGCCAGATGTCTTCGATGGACTCGTAGATTTCTCCGTCGTCTTCGAGTTCCTCGAGGTTCTCGATAACATCCTCAGGGGCTCCTGAGCGGTTTGCGTAGTCGATAAGTTCGTCTTTTGTTGCGGGCCACGGCGCATCGTCAAGGCTTCCGGCTAATTCGAGTGTCCAAAACATAGTATTTCGTTTTTTGTTTATTCCAATTTGGCGGCAAATATAGATAAAAAAACAATAACTTTGTATGACATTAAAATTATGGCATACACTAAACTGGAAAAATACGATCAGAAGGTCACTGAACAGATCGCAGAACACGTCAAATCAATACTTGAGCTCCTTGGTGAAGACCCTGAAAGAGAGGGGTTGCTAAAAACCCCCGAGCGTGTTGCAAAAGCAATGCAGTTCCTAACAAAAGGTTACGAAGAAGACGGAGTTCAGATTATCCGCAGCGCCATGTTCGAGGAAGAGTATCAGCAGATGGTACTCATCAAAGACATCGAATTGTACAGCGTCTGCGAACACCACATGCTGCCCTTCATAGGAAAGTGTCACATCGCTTATATTCCAAACGGCCATATTACCGGCCTGAGCAAGATCGCGCGCGTGGTGGAAACATACGCCCGAAGGCTGCAGGTCCAGGAACGCCTGACCGTCCAGATCCGGGATTGCATCCAGGAAGCGCTGCATCCGCTCGGGGTGGCGGTCGTCATTGAGGCGAACCATACCTGCATGCAGATTCGTGGAGTAGAGAAGTCAAATGCCATTACTACTACCTCCGCCTTTAGCGGAGCGTTCCTCAACTCTGAAAAGACCCGCAACGAATTCCTGAACCTGATCAAGTAAATTGAGTAACACAAAAAACGATATAACCATGAGATTTCTGAGAGTCCTAGTGTGCCTGCTGCTGGTGTTGGCGGCGGCAGCCGATTCGCCCAAGAAGGTCATCAATGAGCCCAATCCCGCTTTCGCATCCTATGTGAAAGCGTACACTGGCGGCGTTGTTCCTGCAACAACAACCCTCCGTGTTGAGCTCGCATATCCAGTAGCCATGGACCGCCAGAAGAGCGACATCTTCAAGTTCAAACCGGCCATCGCCGGTTCTTCGCGCTGGCTGAGCCCTACCGTAGTCGAGTTCGTTCCGGACGAGGCGCTTAAAGAAGGTGTACTGTACGAAGGAACCTTCCGCCTCGCAGAAGTCGTGGATGTAAATGAAAAAGACTGCAAGGAATTCCCCTTCGTCTTCAAGGCCATCCAGAATACGGCGGAGTTTGCGCTGGACGGAATGGTTATTCGCGACAAAGCCAGGCTCCAGGGAAGCATAGAACTCAGCTCCCCGGTTCAGAAAGCAGACATCTTTATGGCGGCGTATCCGGAAGTCCCGATCACCATCACGGGAGAAGGGAAGTCCTGGCGCTTCGAGACCGCAGGCATCCCCCGCGAATCGAAGGATATCCCGGTAAGCCTGTGGCTGCAGGTAAAGGGTTGCGAGGACCCTGCACCGCTCAAGACGGTCGTCCCTGCGAGCGGAATCTTTAAAGTGGTCGACACGCGCATCGTCAGAACCGGTAATCCCTGCGTTGAGGTCTGCTTCAGCGAGCCTCTTTCTTCGGAAGCCTCGAAAAAAGGCCTGATTGAACTCTCAGGAGTGAACCGCCAGACAGTCGACATCCGCGACAATTATGCTCGAATATACTATGAGTACGGCGGAGACAATATCTCTCTGAATGTATACAGCGGGGTTAAGAGCGCATTCGGCCAGACTCTGGACGAGGACTTCAGTACTACATTCCCTCCGGAAGATCTGCTCCCCGCAGTAGAGTTGCCCCTCAAGGGCAATATTCTCCCGGACGATCAGTCCCTGGTACTGCCGTTCCGCGCCGTGAACCTTTCGTCTGTAGACATCAGTATCATCAAGATATACGAGAACAACGTCCTTCTCTTCCTGCAGGATAATCAGTTCGACGGCTCGTCTGACCTGCGCCGTGCAGGCCGCCTAGTCTATCGCCGCCAGATTCCTCTTTATCAGGATACTAGCCTCGATTTACATAAATGGAACGACTTCAGCGTAGACCTCTCGGGCCTCTTCAAGCAGGAACCGGGTGCTATTTATCGCGTAAAGCTCTCTTTCCGTAAGGAGTATTCCCTCTACGGCGGAAAGGCCGCTCCCCGTATGATACCCGTTACCAGCGGTAAACCTACCGAAGAAGACGAGGAAGAATGGGATGAGCAGGACACCTATTGGTGGGACAGCGACTTCGACTGGGATGAATACGAATGGTCAGACAGAGACGATCCGAATACTGCCTCTTATTACATGATATCAGACCGTTTCCCGAGGGTCAATATCCTGTCTTCCAACCTGGGAATAGTCGCAAAGTATGCCGACGGAAAGAAGATGTGGGCATCGGTCTCCAATATCAAAGACGCTTCGCCTATGTCGGGCGTAAATCTGGAAGTTTATGATTTCCAACTCCAGAGACTCGCATCGGTAAAAACTGACGCCGACGGCTTTGCCGAGATTCCCGTAGCCCGCAAGCCTTTCGCCGTTGTCGCCCGCCAGGGTAAAACAACAGGCTACCTTTGCATGAAAGACGGCGAAGAGAAATCTTACAGCCGTTTCGATGTGGCAGGTGAATGGGTCGAGAAGGGACTCAAGGGATTTGTCTATGGAGAGCGCGGGGTCTGGAGGCCCGGCGATACCCTCCATGTCACCATGATCCTTGCGGATAAGGCGAAGGTCATTCCTGAGAATCACCCCGCCACCCTTGATCTTTATACTCCTCAGGGCCAGTTCTATACGAGACTGACCTCGCTGGGCCAGGACGGTTTCTATACCTTCCCGATCGGCACCTCGGCCGATGATCCCACCGGCGTCTGGAATGCCTACATAAAGGTCGGCGGCTCTTCCTTCCACAAAGGCCTCAGGATCGAGACCATCAAGCCCAACCGCCTCAAGGTCAATCTCGACCTTGGCGGAGATATCCTCATCGGCGGCTCGGTCTTCGATGCGGACATGACATCCTCATGGCTCACCGGTCTTCCCGCTTCCGGCCTCAAGGCCAAGGCGACCATGACCCTGACCAAGGGCCCCTCGACCTTCAAGGGTTTTGAGGGCTACATCTTCCGTAATCCTCTCTCGAGCTTTACTTCCAGCGAACACCAACTCTTCGAGACCACTCTCTCGTCGTATGGAACCGCCGAACCGACTATCTACCTCCCGGAGGCGAGCAATGCTCCCGGCCTGCTGTCGGCGTTCATAGTATCTTCTGTAGAGGAGAAGGGCGGCGATGAAAGCTTCACTACGCAGACCATCCCGTTCTCTCCTTTCCCCGCCTATGTTGGCGTCAAGTTCCCCGAAGGCAGCTATCTCAACACAGATGAAGACCATATCATTAATGTCGCTACAGTAAACGCGGTGGGCAACCGCCTCTCCGGCAGGGAAGTGGATTACTACGTATTCAAACTTGGCTGGAACTGGTGGTGGGAAAGAAGCCCTGAAGAACTGAGCGATTATATAAGCAGCAATTCTTCGAGCAGAGTCGCTTCCGGAAGGCTTGTTACCGGAGACGAAGACGTTTCCTTCACCCTGAGGGCTGAGGCTAAGGATTGGGGACGCTATCTTGTGATCGTTTGCGATGTCGACGGAGGACATATCTCCGGTAAGACGGTTTACCTCGACGATTATTCATACTGGGGACGCGCAGGCCGCAAGGATCCTGAGGCCCTCACCATGCTTACCTTCAACACAGATAAGGATAGCTACAAGAGCGGCGAGACAGCGACCGTATTCGTACCGGCGGCAGCCGGCGGCCGTGCTCTGGTATCCCTGGAGAATTCCACCGGTGTAATATCGAGAAAGTGGGTCGAAACAAACGGAGAGAATGATACTCCGTACGCCTTCACCGTTACGGATGATATGGCCCCCAACTTCTATGTAAACATAACTCTCGTTCAGCCGTATGCTGCGACTGAGAACGATCTTCCTCTGCGCCTCTACGGCGTCAAGAGAGTGAAGGTTGAGAACCCCGATTCCCACCTCACCCCTGTAATCAGAGCTCCCGGAACTATGGAGCCCGGAAAGAAATTCAGGGTAGACGTATTGGAGAAATCAGGCAAGCCCATGACATATACTCTCGCGATCGTAGACGAGGGCCTGCTCGACCTTACCGCCTTCAAGACCCCTTCTCCTTGGGATGCGATGTATAAGACAGAGGCTCTGGGAGTCAAGACCTGGGATCTCTTCGACAAAGTGATTGGTTTCAGAGGCGGCCCCATGGGTTCGATGTTCAGCGTCGGCGGCGACCAGGAATCGCTTAAATCGGCAAAGAAAGACAACCGCTTCAACCCCGTAGTGAAGTTCCTCGGACCGTTTACCCTTCAGAGCGGTACCGGCCACCACGACATCAAGCTTCCGATGTATGTAGGAAGCCTGAGGGTGATGGTCGTAGCCGGTCACGACGGCGCATATGGAAAGGCTGAAAAGACTATTACCGTCAAGGCTCCTCTGATGCTTCTCAGTTCGCTGCCCGCCCAGATCGCTACCGGAGACAAGATCGTTCTCCCGGTCAACGTTTTCGCGATGACTGACGATGTCAAGGAAGCAAAGGTTACAGTGAAGGCGAGCGGAGCCCTGAGGGTAGACGGAATGGCCAGCACTGACGTCACCTTCTCCGAGATAGGAGACAAGATAGTCCGCTTCGCCCTGAAGACGGTGGGAGAAGGTCCAGCCCAGGTGAAGATCGAGGCAGTAAGCGGCTCTCATAAGGCAAACGAGACCGTCAATATTCAGGTTGTCAACCCGAATCCGGAAACCGTTAATATCAGCAAAGGCATCCTCGCAAGCCGCGAATCAGTCTCGTTCGACGCCGGCGCAGGCTCTACTCTCGAACTTGCCGGATTCCCTTCGGTAGATGCATCGGGTATGTTCCACTCAATGAAGAACTATCCTTACAACTGTACTGAGCAGCTTTCTTCCAAGGGCCTTACCTATCTGCATCTCCTCCCTCTGCTTTCGGAGAAAGACGCGGCGGAAGCCAGAAAACTCATCCCGGACATTATCCATCAGATTTACACACGTCAGATGAGCGACGGAGGATTTACCCTCTGGCCTGGTCAGACATGGTCTTACAGATGGATTTCTTCGATGGCCGGACTGTTCCTTTATGAGGCCTCTGAGGCTGGCTTTGATGTTCAGAGGGATGTCCTGACTGCATGGAAGCGCTTCCAGAACAATATCACCCGCGCATACAGCCAGAGCGCGAATGATCCTTATGCCGAACTCGACCAGTGTTACCGTCTCTACACCCTCGCGGTAGCAGACGATGAAGCGATAGGCGCGATGAACCGCCTCAAGGAGAGCCGTAAACTCGACGGCCGTGCGGCATGGATGCTTGCGGCAGCCTACGCAGCAGCCGGCAGGACCCAGGCGGCCGAAGAGGTGATCGCCCGAATCGAGGATGGCGACGACAGCTATGGAAGTGCAGATTACACCTATGGATCGTCGCTCCGCAATGAGTCCGTCATCCTGATGGCCCTGGCTCTTACAGACATGATCCCGGGCGCGATCGAGACCGCGCAGGACGTTGCTGACAGAATCGACAGTGGCTGGTATTCAACCCAGGAATCTGCCTTCGCGGCCATGGCCATGGACCGCCTGTTCTCGAAGGTAGGTGCAAGTTCGATCAGCGCCAAGATCAACGGTAAGACCCTCACTTCGGCCAAATCAGTCTACGCAACCGACGTCACTGGCGAAGTCCAACTCCAGAACATGTCAGACGAAGCCCTCTACGTTTCATTAATGAACGTCTCCCGCGCTCCGGCTGGCACATACGTCCCGGAAGCCTCGAACGGCCTGAGAATATCAGTAGTGTACAGAGATGCAGACGATAACGCAATCGACCCGTCTTACATCTCTCAGGGTACCGACTTTACAGCGACAGTGAAGGTCTATAACCCTAGCAGGAGCTATTACAATTCGGTAGTCCTCAGCGAATGCATTCCTTCGGGTTGGGAGATCCAGAACGACAGGATGCGCGGAACGGTCCAGGAGGAAAAAGTCGACTACAAAGACTTCCGCGACGACCGCTGCAACTGGTTCTTCAGCCTCAGGAGCGGCGAGTCGCGTACCTTCGTCCTGAGGCTCCGTGCAGCCTACGAAGGCGAGTACACGCTTCCGTCCATCACCTGCTCGGCGATGTACGATCCGCATGTCTTCGCCAACACTGCATCCGGATCCGCGATGGTCGTTAGATGAAGCGGCGCTGGAAAATTATTCTGATTATTTTAGCGGTCCTTCTGGCAGGCTGGTTCTTCTGCCTGCCGAAGGACCTCTTCAAAGGTACGTCTTACGCCACCGTAGTCACAGATCGTGACGGACGCCTTTTGGGCGCCAGAATCGCTGAAGACCAGCAGTGGCGCTTCCCCCCGTCCGATACGGTCCCATACCGCTGCGCGAGCGCGATTATCGAGTTCGAGGACCGTCATTTCCGCCGCCATCCCGGCGTCAACCCCGTTTCCCTGGTCCGTGCGCTTGTGAGCAATATCAAAGCCGGCCATGTGGTCAGCGGAGGCAGTACCATCACCATGCAGGTCATCCGCCTCTCGCGCGGAAAGGAGCGCACGCTCTGGCAGAAAGCGGTCGAGGCCGTGAAAGCGACCCGGCTGGAGCTCCGCTGCTCGAAAGATGAAATCCTCGCCCTCTATGCGGCCCATGCCCCCTTCGGAGGGAATGTAGTCGGGCTGGAGGCGGCCTCATGGCGCTATTTCGGGCGCCCGGCAGACCAGCTTTCATGGGCGGAATCGGCGACCCTAGCCGTGCTCCCCAACGCCCCCTCGAGCATCCACCCCGGCAAG
>CAJOJC010000053.1:0-2909 GCA_905234775.1 uncultured Bacteroidales bacterium
TCAAGCAACTTCATATACTTGAGGCGGTCTTCATAAGTGTGTTTTTTGCGCATAACAAAACCCCGAAAGTTTTTTGTCTAACTTTCGGGGTTCATGTCACTTCCTGCGAGGGCTTTTTTCTGCAATTTCTTGCATGTTTTTGTCGTTTTTTGCGAAAATGTAAATCAGCGGTTTACGGTGTAAAGTATTGGTTGGTCGGAATTTAGAAAAAAGTGCTTTATTATTGTAGCTCATAAAAATCATATAATTATGAGCAACGCATCAATAAAACAAAACCTTGCGAAATTGCGCGAATCTATGAACTTGACTCAGGCTGAAATGGCGGACAAACTGGGTATCTCCCGCCAGGCTTACATCAACCTCGAACACGGAAAGACGGCAGTAATCAACAAACAGATTACAAAAATCGCGGAGACCTGCAATGTCCCGGAAGAAAAGGTTATGTATGGCTACAGTATGGAAGAGGTCTCATCTGCAATGCTACAGGAAAACGAGGCCTGTAAAGAACAGATGACGGCCGTCATCGAGGAAAGGAACGAAGAGATTTCTTCGCTTAAGGAAAAACTCGACGTCCTTACCGAACTGATTTTCGCCGAAAGGCAGAACATCAAGACCCAAAACCAACTGATCGAGGAACTGAAAACCAGGATCGCCCACCTGGCCGATGAAAACCTAAACCTCCGCAAGGAACTCCGCGGCTTCAAGGGCCGCCGGGAGTAATCCCGCGAGTGTGCCACACATCAACCTGCGCCGTATGGCATTGTGTGGCGGGTCCGTGTTTTTGCCCTCCGCCACACCTTTGGGCCCCCTACAATCCCTTCTGGGCAGGGTAACGGTGTGGCGCTTCCGCGAAAAAGGCGAGATGAACAACACGAATAAAACAGTTAGACTATGGAGAACAAACAATATTATCATTTCTGCGCCAACGGGGAAGATACCCGTAATTACATTATTTGCGAGAGAGACTATTACGCAAACTTCAATTTAATAGGGGTCTGCGCGGCCAATTCAGATGCGGTTGTCGTCTCATTCTCTTTTGAGGACAGCCACCCGCATGGTCTTTTATGGGGGACCAGACAGTCTTGTCTGGGTTTTGTGAAGTTGTATGAGGACCAATATCGTCGCTATGCAACGAGAACACATCCTCCAGGAATGAGTTTCTCTCTTCACTGCGAATTGTATCCCATTGGAGACGACGAATCGTATTTGTTGAATGTTGCAGCGTACACTATCATACAACCGACCAAAGACGGAAAGCCAGTTATGTATTACGATTATCGTTGGGGAACAGGTTCGATGTACTTCAGGAATCAATACTACACTCCTGTCTGGTATTATGATAAAGATGGACATATTCTTGATCCTGTACCTTTTAGTTCGCTGGGGACAAGGGAAAAACGAGAGTTGGTTCACTCCCAAGTATTAACCATACCAGATAATTGGTTGGTTTGTAATGGATTTATTCTTCCTTCAAATTATATCGACGTGGCAAGGTTTGAGGGTATTTACCAAACCCATAATCGTTTCCGCGTTTTCACGTCCAGCCCCAAACAAAGGGATGAAGAAATTAAAAATAAGATAGCGGAATTTCGTGGTATTTCTTTGGAAGATCTTGAGGCCAGAACTATCTGCGGAAACGTGTGTAACACCATGTTTGGCTTTCGCGACCCTCGCCGACTGGATGCAACAAGGCGCATTAAACTCGCGCAACAACTTCGCCGGCAATATAGATTATCCATAAGGCAATTGAGTACCCTGGTTTATATTCCGGAAAAAGAATTACGTAGATTCGTTGGGTAATTATTCCGCGAGTGTGCCACACATCAACCAGCGCCGTATGGCATTGTGTGGCGGGTCCGTGTGTGGCGAGGGGCAAAATTGCCCTCCGCCACACCTTCGGGCTCCCTACAATCCCTTCTGGGCAGGGTAACGGTGTGGCGCTTCCGCGAAAAGCACAGAGGAGCCAAAGAGAGCCGAGCGAAAAGTTATGATGCGGCTCTCGAGGGCCGAATCACGCGCTTTTTTACTATATTTACATCACTTATGGAAATCAAGACCTACACCCTAACGAACAAGAGCGGCGCGAGTGTGACCCTGAGCAGCCTCGGCGCGGCGATTCAGAAGATAATAGTACCGGACAAAGACGGTAAACTCGCAGACGTCGTAATCGGTTACGACAACCTCGAGAGCTACCTGAAAGACGGCCCCTGCGCGGGAAAATGCCCCGGAAGATACGCCAACCGTATCGCAGAGGGCAGCCTGGAGATAGACGGAAAGATCTACTCCCTGCCCATCAACAACGGCCCGAACCACCTCCACGGCGGCCCGGAGGGCTTCCAGAACAAAGTCTGGGAGAGCCGCGCGCTGGACGATGCGGTAGAGTTCATGTACTTCTCCGAAGACGGCGAAATGGGCTATCCCGGCAACCTTAAGGTCGTAGCGCGCTACGAATGGAGCGAGCAGAACGAACTCAGGCTTACCTTCACCGCCCAGTGTGACGCCCCTACCGTAGTGAACCTTACAAACCACTCATATTTCAACCTGGACGGACACGATTCGGGCAGCGTTCTGGATCATACCCTGAAGCTAAACGCTTCGCTCTACCTGCCGACAGACGAGACCCTCATCCCCCTCGGCGAGCCGGATCCAGTAGCGGGTACGCCCATGGACTTCCTGAAGCCCAAGAAACTCGGCCAGGACATAAAGGAAGACTTCCCTGCCCTTAATTACGGCAAGGGCTACGACGCCTGCTGGATAATAGACGGCTACCAGAAAGGCCAGCTGGCCGAGGCGGCGGAACTCAAAGCAGCAAAGAGCGGCCGCACCCTCAAGGTCTACACTACCCAGCCCGGCGTACAGGTCTATACCGGCAACTGGCTCAAAGGCTGCCCTGAAGGAAAGGGCGGAGC
>CAJOJC010000053.1:2916-12139 GCA_905234775.1 uncultured Bacteroidales bacterium
TGAATGCCAGCACTTCCCGGACAGCCCCAACAACCCTGATTATCCCACCACCCTCCTCAAGCCCGGCGAGACTTTCGAAGAGGCTATAATCTTCGCTTTCGGATGCAGCAATATCTAGATCTCCTCAAAAAGATAATGGACGAAGGTACGGTCAAGACAGACCGCACCGGGACCGGTACGAAGAGTATCTTCGGATACCAGATGCGCTTCAACCTCGCCGACGGCTTCCCGCTCCTGACTACCAAGAAAGTATTTACCCGCGGAATTATCGAGGAACTTCTCTGGTTCCTCGCCGGCGATACGAATAAAAAGCATCTGCAGGAGAAGAATGTCCACATCTGGGACGAGTGGGGAGACGACCAGACCGGCGAGCTCGGCCCCATCTACGGCCACCAGTGGCGCGCGTGGGACACCTACGACGGCGGTCATATAGACCAGATCGCGAACGTCGTGGACCTGATCAAGAACCACCCGGACTCTCGCCGCATCCTCGTCAGCGCCTGGAACGTAGCGCAGATAGACCAGATGGGCCTGCCGCCCTGCCACTGCCTCTTCCAGTTCTATGTGGCAGACGGCAAGCTCAGTTGCCAGCTCTACCAGCGTTCGGCGGACGTGTTCCTCGGAGTGCCCTTCAACATCGCTTCCTACGCCCTTCTGACCATGATGCTCGCCCAGGTATGCGGCCTCGAGCCCGGCGAGTTCGTGCACACCACCGGCGACACACATCTCTACCTCAACCACATGGAACAGGTGAAAGAGCAGCTCAGCCGCACCCCGCGCGCCCTGCCGACCATGCACCTTAATCCGGAAGTTAAAGATATATTCGCCTTCAAGACCGAAGACTTCACCCTCGAAGGCTACGACCCCTGGCCCGCCATCAAAGCCCCCGTAGCAGTATAAACACCCGCAGCAGTATGAAAAAGTGTATTATCGTCGCAGTCGCAGACAACTATGGAATAGGTGTCAAGGGAGACCTTCCCTGGCACATCTCGGAAGACCTCAAGTACTTCAAGGCAGTCACTGCCGGGTATCCGGTAATTATGGGCCGCACCACATACTTCTCGCTGCCTTTCAGGCCGCTTAAGGGCCGTAAAAACATAGTCCTAAACCTCGGCGGCGATCCGATTCCTGAGGTCACCTGCGCCTACTCTTTCGACGAAGCGTTCCGCGAGGCCGAAGAGACGGGCAAAGACAAATGCTTCATAATGGGAGGCGCGTCTGTCTACAGGGCGGCCCTGAACGAAATGGACCGTCTCTACATAACCCACGTCCACACCGAAGTCAAGGATGCAGACGCCTTCTTCCCGGCGATAGATCCCGAAGTTTGGGAAAAGATCAGTACTTCCGAGACCCATACCGATCCCGAGACGGGATTCGAGTTCGAGTTCGTAGTGTATGAGAGAAAGCTTCGGCGGTAGAAGAGCCGCCATAATGGCCATGGCCGGGTCCGCCATCGGGCTCGGCAACATCTGGCGTTTCCCCTATATGGTCGGGCAGAACGGCGGTGCAGCGTTCATCGTCGTCTACCTGATCGCCGCCGTCTTCCTCTGCGTGCCCATCTTCCTGTCCGAGTCGATCATAGGCAAGCGCGCGCAGCTCAGCACAGTCGGCGCGATGGAAAAGCTCGCCCCCGGGACGCCATGGAAATACCTCGGCCTTTTTACTTTCTTCGCCCCGATCATCCTGGTCTCATACTATAGCGTCGTTGGCGGCTGGTCGGTCGCCTACCAGGTCCGCGCGCTTTCGTTCGCCGTCTCCGACACCGCCATGACCCAGGCCGAGCACTCCGCACGCTTCGGCAGCTTCATCGCCTCGACATGGACCCCGCTAGTCTGGCACACCGTCTTTATCGGCCTCACGGCCATCATCGTCCGACTGGGCATCCGCAAGGGGGTGGAGCAGTTCACCCGCGCGTCGACCCCGCTGCTTTTCGTGCTGATCGTCATTATCATGGCCTATTCGCTGACGCTGCCCGGCTCCAAGGCGGGCGTGGACTACCTCCTCAAACCGGACTTCAGTAAGCTCACGGGCGGGGCGATGCTCTCCGCCATGGGCCAGGCGTTCTTCTCGCTCTCGATCGGAGTAGGCTGCATCCTCACCTATGCCTCGTACATGAAGCGCGGTGAGAACTTGCTCGCGACCGGAGTGGGCACGGCAGCCTTCGATCTGATGTTCGCGCTGCTCGCCGGATTCGCGATAATGCCGGCCGTTTTCGCCGCGGGAATCGAGCCTGGCGCCGGTCCCGGCCTTATCTTCGAGACGCTGCCCTTCATCTTCTCGTCCATGGGCCAGGGCTACCCAGTCATCAGCCACATCATCTCGATCCTCTTCTTCACCACGATAGTTTTCGCGGCCTTGACCTCGTCCGTGAGCATGCTCGAGACCAGCGTTGCCTTCCTCGTGGACCAGAAGAATTGGTCGAGGAAGAAAGCTACGCTGGTGCTTTTCCTGTGTTGCTGGGCAATCGGAGTCGTCTGCTCGCTGTCCTTCGGCCCGCTGAAAGACTTCCATATCCTGGGCAACACTGTCTTCAACTTCTGCGACAAGCTGATCTCCAATTTCGTGATGACGATTGGAAGCCTCCTGTTCGTTATCTTCGTGGGCTGGAGAATGAAGAAGGCAGACGTCTACGACGAATTCACCTACGGCGGCCGCCTTCGCACTACAAGGTGGTTTAAGCCAGTCTATTTCATGATCCGCTGGGTCTCCCCGATAGTTATAGTCGTTATCTTCCTTTCCAATCTCTTCTCATGAGCGCCCCCGTCCTAAGAAAGCTGTTGCTGGTCGCCCTCGTCGCGGGTTCGGCCCAGGTGGCCCGCGCGCAGTTCGTCGTGGACGGGACCGAGAAAACGGGCGTCAGCTGGAAGCAGCTCCGCACCGAAGACTATCGCTTCGTGTATCCAGCGCCGTTCGATTCCCTCGCCCGGACTTATGCGCTCGAGTGGGAGAAGTGGAAGCTGCCGGTCACGTACTCGATCGGCCGTGAGCCCAACGGGGCATATAGGCGCCGGATGCCTGTGATACTCCACCCGTACCTCGGCTATTCGAACGGAATGGTCGTCTGGACCCCGCGGCGCATGGAGATGTACACGGGCCCGGAGATGGTAAGCCCATGGCCGGTTCCATGGCACACCGTGCTCGCAATCCACGAGCAGCGCCACGTAGCCCAGATGCAGTTCCTGCGCGAGCGCCCGATTCGCTGGTCGAACTACGTTTTCGGCGAGGCCCTGGCAGGTTTCTGGTCAATCTGGTACTTCGACCCATCCCATTTCGAAGGCGATGCGGTTACAATCGAGACTGCGCTCACTACTTCCGGCCGCGGACGTTCGGCCGACTTCCTCGAATACTATCGCGCGAGCTTCAATCAGGGGCAGCTCCGCAACTATGAGCGCTGGCGCTACGGCTCCCAGCGGCTCTATACCCCGAACTACTACACCGTCGGTTACCTGGCCATAGGCGGAATGAGGGCGGTCTACGACAAGCCGCTCTTCATGAAGGACTACAACGATTGGAAGATCCCGTACCGCAAGCAGGTCCGCCGCCAGACTGGAATGAAGCTGAAGAAGGCTTTCGCGGGAGTGATGGCCGTCCAGGACAGTCTCTGGCGCACGGACGATTCGCTTCGGGCTCTTGAGAGGCCGTTCCAGCCGATGGAGCAGGTCACCCCTTCCGGGCGTTACTACGCTTCTTACAGCGGCCTCACGTTCGCGGATGGTTCGCTGTTCGCGCGCCGGACCGGCATAGCCGACGACCATATGATCGTACGGATCGACCCGTCCGAGCCGCTCGTCCGCGAGCTATGCTACACCGGCGCGGATTCACCGCTTTCGGCTTTTGGGCCGCGGCTCTACTGGTCCGAAACGCTCTACGACCCCCGCTGGGAAATGCATTCCGACAGCGGCATACGCTACCTGGAAGACGGCAAGATCAAGACGCTTGCGCGGAGCGGCCGCTACTTCAACCCCAAGGCCTTCGAGGGGCGGGTTCTGGCTTGCAAAACGAACTACGATGGTTCTACTCTGGTAGTCGAGTTGGACCCCGATTCCGGGCTGGAATTGGATTCCTGGCGCGCGCCGGACGGTCTGATGCCTTTCGAGGCCGTCGCAATTGGGCCAGAAATCTTCTGTGCGGCCGTTTCGGATGCAGGAGAAGGAATTTACCGCCTGCCTTCCTTCGAGCCCGTTTTAGAGCCTTTACCGGTCTCGATCAACCATTTATTCGTCAGGGAAGACAAGTTATTCTTTACTTCGGACCGCACGGGTGTAAACGAACTCTATACTTTGAGCGGGGGCAGCGTTGAGCAGTATACCAATTTGAAAGCCGGCGGCAAGGATTTCGTGTTCGGCGACGACGGCTATCTTTACTTTACGGGGCTTAAGGCGGATGGGCGGATGGTCTATAGGACGCCTGTCGACAGCCTGCCGGTGCGGCGCGTAGATTTTTCTGAGCCACATAAATACGAGTTGGCGGATAAGCTTTCCGAGCAGGAGGCTGCCCTGGCTTCGCAGTTTGAGGCTCCCGCCGAGGAACCCGTCATCGGCGAGCCAAAGCGATATTCCAGGCTGGGACACGCAATTAAAGTCCACTCCTGGATGCCGTTCTACGTGGACTATGACGAACTGTCCAACGTCAGCGGTGAAAACCTCTTTATCCCTGCCGGGCTGGGCGCCACCGCATTTTTCCAGAACGACCTCAATACCCTTTACGGATATGCCGCGTATGGATTTAATCCCGGGGTAATGCAGGACGACAATTTGCCTCTCCACACGGGACTGGTCGATATTAAATACCGCGGACTCTATCCTGTGTTTGAGGCCAAATTCGGCATCAACAGGCTTGATTATCTGGCCTCGCTGAAAACATATGTGCCGATTAATCTTTCCTCCGACGGATGGACAAGAGCAATCGTTCCGGGCGTTACAGTAGCCTCTTCCCGGCTCAGCGGGACAGTCGCCTCCGCCGAACTGCGAGCTTACTCCCTGCTCCCTACCCTGAATTCTTGCTATTTCCCTCATCTGGGAATAGGATGGTCCATCGGGGTTTCCAAAGATTTTGACTTTGAGAATCCTCTCCCCTATGCGACTCTCTACGGATATCTTCCGGGATTGTGGAAGACCAGCGGACTGGGCATCAGCGCAAACTATTCAGCCCAGGCGTTCACGAACGAGACCATAACAAAGGCTGCAGGCATTACCCTCAACACCACGGAAGTTAAGGTCAACTACGCAATTCCATTCCTGTCTGTAGATTGGAACGGGTTGAGCCCGCTTGCCTACATAAGAAACTTCGAGTTTATTCCTAAGGGATCCTTCAGCAATTATACCCTTACCTGGGACCCGGCCAGGATCACCCCTTCCGGAGGGCCGACTTCCTTCAATATTTGGACTGCCGGGGCCGCGTTCGACGTAGTCCTTGGGAACATCTGGTTCATACCGTATAATTTCCGCGTAGGAGTTTCCGCATCATATGTCTGGGGTAATCCCGACCCGACGGCCAAACCCTACGAAATTAAGTTTGTCTTCAATACCGACCTGTTATGATATGCAGCAAATGCGGAGCAGAGTTTTCCGCGCCCGATCTGAGGAGCATTAACGTTGATAAGGATCCCGCGCTCAAGGCGCAGGTAATGGACGGTTCGCTGTTCGTAGTGAAGTGTCCGCGCTGCGGTTCCAGTTCGCTCGTGTCCGAGCCCGTTCTTTACCACGACCCCGCCCAGCAGCTGCTTATCGCCTACACTACTGCAGGCCTTTCGTCTGAGGGCCTGGAAGGTTATACCTGCAGGCTGGTGAGCTCTATCGGCGAACTTATCGAGAAAGTCAAGATCTTCGACGCCGGGCTTGATGATATCGCCCTGGAACTCTGCAAATACGTCACTGCGCAGGAACTGAAAAAGGACGTCTCCCTGAAGTTTCTAAAGATGGACGGGCCCGACGGGGAGATTACGCTTACCTACCCCGAAAAGGGAGAAATGCAGATGCTGGTGATAGGCTACAACGTCTATTCAGACTGCGCCGGGATCGTCGACCGCAACCCTATCCTCCGCGAAAGCGCCAAGGGCCTTGTCCGCATCGACCAGGACTGGGTCGCGCAGTTTATTGCCGGGTGATATACCTCTTTTAAATTTTCTTTACCTCGAAACCTTTTTCGCTCAAATGGTCCTTATTTCGTAGGGGTCGGGGCTGAGGAAGCGGCCGAGGAGGGGGTCGTAGAGGCGGGCGTTGGCATTTATGAAGCCGTCGTACCCGAAGGTCTCCGTGCCCGGCAGGTGTCCTGTCCTGCTTAGGCCGGGCGGGGTTATTTTTATAAACGCCATTATGTCATCTCGATTCGGCCTCACGCTCGGCACACTCTTTCAGCACTGTTTCATATGGTGGCCACATTTTCATTGATGCCATTCTTTCTTCTGGAGGAAAAGTGATGTGCCCTAGTAATGAGAGTAAATCATCAGCGGTGAGATCATATCTCACTAAATACTGACTCTCAGATAGTATATTAGGCCATCCATGTATATCTATTGACTCCTGATCAAAGATAAAAATTGAAAGAATGCCGCATTGAGTGGTAGACAACAAATCATTGTAACTAGCTGCTCTTCTACCATACACATAGCAAAAAGAATCAATATGTTCTCTTAGTAGATAATTGTTAAGTGTGGCGGGAAGAATTGTATCGGGGTATGAAAAGCCCGAATTTAACCCGTCAGCAGTATAACAAGCTATAATAGAATGGGAGTTGTTACGCATATCTATCTGCGCATCCCCGGCCTCCATGATGCAACTGTTCGCAAGGGACAACAAACAGAATAGGATAGAATAACTAAAATGGTTCAAATAAGGCATAAAACTAGTATTTCTTTCTCGGGTACTTTGACTCATAAACAGACCAGTCTACTTTCTAGTGTTTATTAAAGTATTTCGCCGCATTTCTATTTGCCCGCATTTCATATGACTTATAATTGTGGGAAAACGCGGTCTTCCCTGGTACTGCAGGCCACCACATTAGTTTATATCAAGGACGCCCTATACAATTATACATCGAATCAATTCTTTCGCGCTCTTTCGTAATGTCCTGTTGGGAGGGAGGAAGCGGGCGAAGAAACACCATATGATGACGGAGAAAAGTTTGTTCTTTATCATATTCTAATTTCTCCGGTAATACTAATGCTTCTACTCTTTCCCCGGGAAAAAAACGCCTCATGGCCGACTTAGATAACTGTATAGATCCAGTATAATATACACCATCATATTCAATATCATAGTACGCATTAGCACCATCTCTATGAATCATAGTCGCCACTGCTGGAGTCCCATTGCGTAATAGTTCGACGTTTATTATTTGTTGCCAAATAAAAAACAGAAGCGTCACAACAAATAAGACTAGACTAACGAAAAAGATTATTTTTGAAAAGGTATATTTGGTTTCTTTTGTCATGGTTTTGGGGCAATATACGTCGGGCGCGTAGGCACCATATATGTCACCGCCCTCTGACGATAGGCAGGCTGGCCGGGCTCGGGAGTCAGGCCCGTCTCCTCGTAAGGGCTTACGCCTGCACCTCCGTCGTCAAACGTATTTATCCATCGACACATGGCGTCAGTAGCACTTGTGATGGGGATGCCATCCTTCTTATGAGGTATATACAAGATTATATCGGACCATTATATGTATTCTCGACATAATAATAATCTTCTGACAGGTCTGGATATATTATCTTCCAGCCATTGTTTGCAAGATTATCTATAGTGCACTTGTAAATAGTATAGTTAAAACTAGTTATTAGTTGTTTGTTAGCAAACTCCAGGTCTTGTTGTTTGATAATATATATGTACAATGTGTCATAGTCGTGTTCAAAAAACTGCTCAAAAGTTGACGGATACCCACGCGAGATTGCCCAGTCATTGGTTTGCATGGGAGGTGTAGTAAGATTTGGATTATGGTTCCAACATTGAAGCAACCAGTGGATCGAAAAGAATTCTGATGTTTTATCGCTCCCCCAGTCAGTCACTATTGTGTCTCTGCTATTATTGGTAACAGAAATTGCTTGATGTTGCCCTCGCGTTTCGGGATGACAAGATGGAACTAATGATAATGCCATCATTACACGAAAGATTATAACAATGTTCTTCATAACGATTAATACGTTGACTTATCTATTGCAGAATGAATTACACCAACTAATAGACCTTGAACCACAAAAGGAAATGCCAGATAATCTAATACCGACGGTCTTAAATAATCCGAACGTGCGATATTATTCTTGGGGTTAAAATAGAAATGTGTCCAATCGATTGAATTTATTGGGTTCCTCATAGTATCCCATTTGCCAATATATTCTCCTGAAACAGGATCAAAATACGAAAACCATTCTTCATATTCGGAAAAATAGTTAAAAGCCCTCAAATTTGCATCTTGCTCAACTGGATGATCCGTGTAAGGAGATTTGCTAAACAAACTTGGAATACCGTATCTAGAATAGTAAGCGGGCCCGACAACTTGACTTTGAATATAATGTCCATATTCATGTTGAAACAGTGTATTGGCCGGATCCGCATGAATACCTTCAGCACCCATTATATAATTGCCAAATGTAACAGCCCAATCGCCAGACTTATATGTTTCAAGCACAGTTGCACCTCCGTATTTCGAGACAGATTTTACCCCACCAAATAGATTGGTAAAACCGGATACATTATAGCCAACGATTGTCTGTTGCCATTGCCAATTGAATCTAGAGAAAACCTCCCAAGCCCTTCCTCCAGTACTTTTATGCGAATCAGAGTAAAACATTCCTTTATCTATCTCCCACGCCTGTTTAACAATTTGCCCGTATTCTTTCCATGCTTGTTTGAATGAGTTCTTAGCTTTGTCCCAATCTCCACCGATTCCCTGAAATAGAGGAACAATAAGACCCTTATAAACTGCAATAGGGATTCTGCACATCGCAGTGAAATCTGTCCATATTTCCCCACTCTCATCGGTATACTTCAGCGGATTATTGAGGCAATAGGAGTAGCGGTTGTAGTTCTGGCTGAAGTCGGGGTCCTGGACGTAGGGGTCGGGGCTGAGGAAGCGGCCGAGCAGAGGGTCGTAGAGCCTAGCGTTGGCGTAGATGAGCCCCAGTTTGGTAAGGTGTTCATGGCTGGTGAAGCCCCTGCCGAGGAAGAGGGTCGGCTCATTGCCGGGAGCGTATGGCGTACCTGTCGAAGGGTCGACCAGTCTGCCCCAG
>CAJOJC010000054.1 GCA_905234775.1 uncultured Bacteroidales bacterium
TGCTGAGGCGTGCTCTTTCAGAGACAATTATGCGGAACTGACTGCAGCGGGATACAATGTAGTCGGCGTCAGCAAAGACAGCTCGAAATCCCACACCGGGTTCCGCGCGAAGTATGAACTCCCGTTCAGGCTGCTTGCAGACACTTCAACGCAGATGCTTCAGGATTTCGGGGCATGGGGCGAGAAGAAAATGTACGGGAAGACCACTCTCGGTACCCTTCGCAGAACTTTCATTTTCGACGAAAACGGCATCCTCGAGCGCATTATCGAGAAGGTGGATACAAAGAACGCCGCCCGGCAGATCTTGGAGTAACAACCCATAAAGTCCTAAAAAGCGTAGTCTCCCTGCAAATGAACGGCAGGAAGACTACAAAATCTCGGGAAAACGTAGTCTCCATGCGTGAAAATAGCAGGGAGACTACGCTCAGTTTAAATAAAGATATACTTACAGATAAACAGTGCCGCAAGTACCCACATGGTGATGGAGATATCCTTGAACTTGCCGGCGACAGCGTGGCAGAGAACGTAGGAGATCACACCGAGGAGGATACCGTCGGAGATCGAGTAAGCAAGAGGCATCATGATGATGGTGACGAATGCAGGGATAGCCTTGCAGTAGTCCTCCCAGTGGATGGTCTTGATGGAAGGCATCATCATCACACCGACGATGATAAGGGCGGGAGCGGTTGCTGCGCCCGGGATCGCCAGGAAGATAGGGCTCAGGAAGAGCGAGAGAGCAAACAGGATGGCTACTGAGAAGGCTGTGAGGCCGGTACGGCCGCCTTCACCTACGCCGGATGCGCTCTCGACATAAGTCGTGGTGGTAGAAGTTCCGAAGCAGGCGCCGCAGATAGTTGCGATGGAGTCTGCGAGGAACATCTTCTCGACACCCTCGATCTCGTCGTTACCCTTGTTGATAAGACCGGCTCCCTGATGGACTCCGATGATGGTGCCCATGGTGTCGAACATATCGATGAAGAGGAAGGTGAAGACGATTGCGAGCATATCCCAGCTGAGGATCTGGCTCCACTCGAACTTGCAGAAGATCGGGCTGAGGCTGGCGGGAGTGTCAACTATCTTTGAAGGAAGTGTAGTGATAGCTGCGCCGGTTGCAGGATCCTTGATCAGGAGGCCGATGGCCGAGGTAATGAGGATACCCCAGAGGATGCCTCCGCGGACTTTCGCCATCACGAGGCCGGCGGTGATAAACAGACCGATGAGGCCGAGGAGGGCCTTGCCATGGGTGATGTCGCCGAGGACCACGAGGGTGGCGTCGCTGTTGACGATGATGCCGGCGTTCTGCATTCCGATGAATGCGATGAAGAGGCCGATACCTGCGCCGATTGCCTTCTTAAGGGTTCCGGGGATGGCGTTGATGAGCCATGTACGGACCTTGGTGACCGTGAGGATAAGGAAGATCACACCTTCGATAAGGACGGCGGTCAGAGCGAATTCCCATGTCTTGCCCATTCCGAGGCAGACGGTGAATACGAAGAAGGCGTTCAGACCCATGCCGGGGGCGAGGGCGAAAGGTTTCTTGGCGTAGAGAGCCATCACGAGCGTACCTACCAGAGCTGCGAGAGCAGTAGCTGTAAACACGCTGGGTGCGGGCATTCCGGGAAGTGCGCTGAAGATGCCGGGGTTGACGGCCAGGATGTAGGCCATCGTAAGGAAGGTGGTAAGACCCGCAAGGATCTCAGTGCGTACACTGTGCTTCGATGAATCGAAGCCGAACAGTTTCTCAAAGAAGGGTTTCATAGCTGTTTAGACTTAGAAGATCCACTTGGTACCGATGCAAGGGAGGCACTTGAAGCCGAGGTTGCCGGCGAAGTTGAGCGAGAGCTCTACCTCACCACCGACATGGAGGTTGTCAACTCCGAAGAGGTGTCCTACATTGTACCAGATCTGAGGCTCGGAGAGGATGGAAACTTTGGTGTTCTTCTCTGCGCCATTGAGAGGATTGCCGTCGGTATCGAATGAGCTGTCGAGTCCCCAGATATCGATGAAGCCGCTGAAGCGGAGTCCCTCTACGCCGAAGATGTCCTGCATGCCCCATACGCCGGTGAGCTTGACGGGAATGGATGCACTGCCGTAGCCGATGTGGTGGTCGTACATGATGGCGACATTGTAGATGTTCTTGAAGTCGTCGGAGTGCATGAAGTAGTTAACACCGACGCAGGCGACACCTGCTCCCCAGGTTGCTCCGTCGTACTCTACGTGGAGGCTGAGATCGGCAAGCTTGCTGTCCTTCCAGAAGTTGAGGTTACGCTCGATCTCGAAGTAGCTTCCGTTGAAAGCTGTACCTGCACCGAGGGTCTCACGGTCGTCCTTGGTTGCATAGTAATGATCGATGAAGAAGAAGGTGTCTCCCCAATTGTCTGCGTAGAAGCCCTCGAAGGTGGTGGTTGCATAACCGCGGCCGAGGTCGTAGAACATCTGGAGGTTGGTCTGGGCAGAAGCGTTAACGTTTACTGCGAGTGCTGCAAAAGATGCAGCGGCGAAAAAGAGAAATTTTTTCATTGGGTTATTGAATAAAAGGGTTATTTACGGAGTGAAGGATTAACTTCGAAGTCGACAGCTTTGTCGCCCTCAGGGTTGGAGCCGAACTCGTAGTCCTTGCCGGGCAGTACCGCGTTCAGGAGGATACCTACGAGGGCACCTACTGCGAGACCGGAGAGCTTGGTGAAGCCGAGGTCGAGGCAGCCAGCTGCGCTGTAGGAGATACCGATCGAGAGAACGAGGATGAGGGCCATGACGATGACGTTGCGGCTCTTCTTGAAGTCTACCTTGTTCTCAACGACGTTCCTGATACCGACGGCCGAAATCATACCGTAGAGCACGAGCGAGACGCCTCCGATCGTGGCGGCGGGCATCGCAGCGATAACAGCAGCGAACTTCGGGCAGAAGGCGAGGATGATAGCGAAGATGGCGGCGATGCGGATCACGCGCGGGTCGAAGACGCGGGTGATGTTCAGAACGCCGGTGTTCTCGCCGTAGGTGGTGTTTGCCGGGGCGCCGAAGAGCGAAGCCAGGATGGTTGCGAGGCCGTCGCCCATGAGCGTGCGGTGAAGACCCGGATCCTCAAGATAGTTGATGCCGGTGGTCGAGGAGATAGCGCACATGTCGCCGATGTGCTCGACCATGGTCGCGAGCGAGATCGGGAGAATGGCGATGATGGCGGCAACTACGAGGCCCCAGTTCGGGTTAGCGAAGACTGCGAAGGCGGTATCCTGCATCTTGAAGGGCAGGCCGACCCATGCTGCCTCGCGAACGCCGCTCCAGTCCACGAGACCGAAGCATGCGGCTACGAGATACGAACCGAGCACGCCGAGCAGGATGGGGACGATCTTGATCATGTTCTTGCCCCAGATGTTGGCGATGATGATGATTACGATCGCGAGCAGGGCGATCCACCAGTTCTGGGCGCAGTTGTTGATTGCGGATCCGGAGAGGATGAGGCCGATGGCGATGATGATCGGGCCGGTGACGATGGGAGGGAAGTACTTCATCACGCGCTGGGGTCCGAAGAGCTTGAACAGGCCGGCGAGGATGAAATACATGAGACCGGCTGCGGCGACTCCGATGCAGGCGTAGGGCAGCGACTGAGCGAGCGAAAGGCCCTGCTCGGCGCCCATTTGGGTAACGGCTGCATAGCCCCCGAGGAAAGCGAAGCTCGATCCGAGGAAGGCCGGGACCTTGAACTTCGTAAGAGCATGGAAGAGGAGGGTACCGACTCCTGCGAAGAGGAGCGTTGCGGAGATGGAGAGACCGGTGATGACGGGCACGAGCACGGTCGCACCGAACATTGCGAAGAGGTGCTGCGCACCGAGGACCGCCATCCTGCCCTTGCCTAGAACGCGGGCATCGTAAACGGGTTCGTTAGTTTGAACTTTTGCCATATGTTTGAGGATTAGATTTTTATTCCCACTCTATTGTCCCGGTAGGTTTCGGGGTGAGGTCGAGAAGTACACGGTTAACGCCAGGGACCTCGGATGTAATTCTGGCGGTGATGTGTTGGAGCAGCGCGAAGGGCAGCTCGGGCACGGTCGCGGTCACAGCGTCGCGGGTGTTGACGGCCCTGATGATGACCGGCCACTCGTAGCTGCGCTTGCCGTCCTTGATTCCGGTCGATTTGTAATCCGGAACGATGGTGAAGAACTGCCATACCTTGTCTTCGAGGCCGTTCTTCGCGAATTCTTCGCGGAGGATGGCGTCTGACTCGCGCAGGGCTTCGAGACGGTCGCGGGTGATTGCGCCGGTGCAGCGGACTCCAAGGCCGGGGCCGGGGAACGGCTGGCGGTAGACCATGTTGTCCGGCAGGCCGAGGGCCTTACCAACGATCCTGACCTCGTCTTTGTAAAGCAACTTCACGGGCTCCACAAGCTCGAAGTCGAGCTCCGGCGGAAGGCCGCCTACGTTGTGGTGGGCCTTGATTCCGTCTTTGCTCTCGAGGATGTCGGGGTAGATGGTGCCCTGGGCGAGGAACTTGATTCCGTCGAGCTTGGCAGCCTCTTCGGCGAAGACGTCGATGAATTCCTTGCCGATGATGTGGCGCTTCTGCTCGGGTTCGGAAACTCCCGCGAGCTTGTCGAGGAAACGGTCTACTGCGTCTACGTAAATCAGCTCTGCGCCGAGCTCGTCGCGGAAGACCTTGACTACCTGCTCGGGTTCGCCTTTACGGAGAAGGCCGTGGTTTACATGGACACACACCAGGTTCTTACCAATCGCCTTGATAAGAAACGCGGCTGTGACGGAGGAATCTACTCCGCCCGAGAGGGCGAGTAGCACTTTGCTGGAGCCGATCTGGGCTCTCAGCGCTTCGATCTGTTCGTCAATGAACTTCTTGGCCAGAGTTTCATTGGTGATTCTAGCCATTGACTCGGGTCGAACATCTGTCTGCATAATAATACACTACTTATTTGTTGTAATTTGGTGCTTCTTTTGTGATGGTGATATCGTGGGGGTGGCTCTCGGCCATTCCGCTCGCGGTAATTCTGACGAACTTAGCCTGCTTCAGGGCCTCGAGGTTCGGGGCGCCGCAGTAGCCCATTCCGGACTTGATTCCTCCGCAGATCTGGAAGAGAATGTCTGCCACGGGGCCTTTGTAGGCGACGCGGCCGACTATTCCCTCGGGAACCAGTTTTTTAGCGCCGGACTGGAAGTAGCGGTCGGAAGAACCGGCCTTCATCGCATCCAGCGAACCCATTCCGCGGTAAGTCTTATAGAGCTTTCCTTCGTCTTCGATGATTCCGCCGGGGGTTTCTTCTGTTCCGGCGAACATGGAACCACACATCACGCAGTCTGCGCCGGCGGCGAGGGCTTTGACGATATCGCCTGAGTAGCGCAGACCTCCGTCTGCGATAACGGCGACACCCGAGCCGCTGGCGGCCTTGGCGCACTCGAAGATGGCGCTGAGCTGGGGCACGCCCACTCCCGCTACTATTCGGGTAGTACAGATCGAGCCCGGGCCGATTCCCACCTTGATTGCGTCTGCGCCGTTGTCAATCAGCAGCCTGGCTGCGTCTGCGGTAGCGATGTTTCCGACTACCACGTCTATCGTCTCGAATTGGTCCTTAATCTTGCGGAGGAGCTCCACTACGTTGCGGGAGTGACCATGGGCCGAATCAAGCACCACGGCGTCTGCTCCTGCCTGAGCCAGCGCGCCCACTCGTTCCATCGAGTCGGGGGTGATACCGACCCCGGCGGCGACCTTCAGGCCTTCGGCTTTCACCTCTGCGACCTGGTCTGCCTGGGCTTCTATCGACATATTTTTATGAATAACGCCGATGCCTCCTTCTCTTGCGAGAGCCCGGGCCATCGGCGCTTCAGTGACTGTGTCCATCGCGGCGGACACAATTGGAATGTCGAGCGAAATGTTTCTTGTAAAGCGGCTGTTTAGGGTTACCTGCTTCGGTACGACTTCCGAAAACGCAGGCACAAGAAGGACATCATCGAAAGTGAGACCATCCAGGATGATTTTTTCTTCTGCGAAAGACATAAAATTCTAACCTTTCACAAAGGTAGCCCTAGAACTTGAAAACACAAAAAATTTCTCGCAAAATATTTAACTTTTTTTCCACAATCAGTATTTTTGTGGAAATGCAAGATTACACGACACTCATGAAGCGGAGGATCAGACGGATCCTTCTCGTCTGCAACAACTACGACAGCTATTCGCTGGAGGAAGACGGACACATCGAGTCGCTCATCGCGGCCGACTACCTGGAACTGAACCTGAGTAACCCTCCGGCTATAGTCAGGGTAGAGACTACCGTTCAGGCTCTACAGCTTCTGGAAGCGGGGGAGAAGTTCGACCTCGCGATCACTATGTACAACGTAGGCGAACTGGACGTCTTCACCTTCTCCCATAAAGCTAAGGAGTGTAATCCCGGAATGCCTGTCGTTCTTCTCTGCGGCTACGCGAAGGAGATTTTCCGTAAGATCTCGGAAGCAGATACATCTTGCATAGACCACGTCTTTTGCTGGAACAATTCTACGGATGTCATCATCGCCATCATCAAGCTGATCGAGGACGATATGAACGCAGACCACGACATCCTGAGCTACGGTGTACAGGCAATACTCCTTGTCGAGGACTCGGTCCGCTACTATTCGACCTATCTGCCCGCACTATATAATATAGTACTGCATCAGAACAGCTCTGCAGTTCGCGACGCTCTCAACGAGCAGCAGAAGATGGCCCGTAAGCGGGCCCGCCCTAAGATTCTTTTAGCGACTAACTATGACGACGCCGTCGCTCTGTACGACAAGTACAAGAAGAACCTCCTGGGCGTTATCTCAGACGTAGGCTTCGTTATCCACAAAGGCGATGTCTCCAAGAACGAGAAGCTGGACGCCGGCGTAGATCTCTGCAAATACATCCGGGAAGACAACCCCAAGATGCCCTTCCTGATGCAGTCTTCGCAGGAAAGCATCCGTAAAATCGCCGAATCTTTGAAGGTCGGCTTTATCCAGAAGTCCTCGAAGACTCTGACCTATGAACTCGAAGAGTATATAGGTAAGCATTTCGGCTTCGGAGATTTCGTGGTTACGGACCCGTCTACCGGCGCCGAGGTCGCCAGGGCTCATGACCTTGCGGAGTTCGAGCAGGTAATGAAGACGGTTCCGGCTGAGTACTTCCACCTCTTCTCCGCCTCTAACTACCTCTCCAAGTGGCTCTTCGCCCGCGGTCTGTTCTCGATAGGTCAGGTCGTTCGTGGCTTTACAGTCGAGGGATTCTCATCTATTGAAGAGAACCGTAAGAAGGTGGTTGACCTGGTCCACGACTACCGTATCGCCCAGGGCCTTGGTGTTGTAGCTAAATTCAATCCGGAAACTTACAACGATACTATCTGGTTCGCCAGCCTCGGCGAAGGCTCGCTGGGTGGAAAGGCCCGCGGCCTTGCGTTCCTGAACCATATCCTTCAGAAATACAATCTCTACAACGAATTCGAAGGCGTCAGGCTCCTTGTCCCGAAGACGCTGGTCGTGATGACGGATTATTTTGAGAAGTTCATCATCGACAACGGTCTTCAGTACGTTATCAATTCCGATCTTTCGGATGAGGAGATCCTTTCGGAATTCGTAGCCGCGATGTTACCTGCAGACCTGATCCAGGCTCTGAAGATTTTTATTCGCAATACAACCAAGCCGCTCGCCATCCGCTCGAGCTCGAAGCTGGAAGACTCTTATTATCAGCCGTTTGCGGGAGTCTACTCGACTTACATGATTCCACATACCGAGAACGAAGACCAGCAGCTCAGGCTCCTGACCAAAGCTATCAAGAGCGTTTACGCCTCCGTCTATTTCGCCTCCAGCCGCCGCTATATTACGGCTGCCGCGAACGTGATTTCGGAGGAGAAGATGGGTATCGTGGTCCAGGAAATCTGCGGCACCGAGCAGGACGGCTATTATTTCCCGACTATCTCAGGCGTGGCGCGGTCGGTCAACTTCTACCCGGTCGGCAGCGAACGCTCGGAAGACGGCATCGCGAAGATCGCCTATGGCCTCGGAAAGGCCGTGGTCGACGGCGAGCAGGTCCTTCGATTCTCGCCCCGCCAGCCGAAGAAAGTGCTGCAGATCTCAACCCCCGAAAACACGGTCTCAGATACCCAGAAGTCGATTTTCGCCCTGAGCCTGCAGCCGGATCGCTTCAAGACTTCGGTCGACGACGCCGTGAACCTGGCCCGCATCCCGCTGGCCGAGTGCCCGAAGTTCGCTTCGTTCGCGAAGGTGGGCTCGACCTGGGACCGCGAGAATATGAGAATCGTCGATTCGACCTTCCCCGAGGGCCCGAAGTTCATTACCTTCGCGTCCGTGCTGAAATACGGCATGTTCCCGCTCGCGAAGATTCTCCAGCGCCTGCTCGATATCGCGCGCGAGGAGATGAAGTGCGACGTGGAGATAGAGTTCGCGGCCAATCTCGAGGCCTCGCCGGCCGTCTTTAACGTGCTGCAAATCAGGCCGATATCTACCGATAGCCGCTATTCGGAGGTAGACTGGTCCTCAGTCGACGAGTCGGGGGCATGGCTCCGGTCTTCGAACGCCCTCGGTACTGGCTGGATCGGCGGGGTCGAAGATATCGTCTACCTCAGGCGCGAGGCGTTCGATACCCTACGGACACGCGAGATCGCGGCCGAGATTACCGCGCTGAATGCGCAGATGCAGCAGGAGAAGAGGGGCTATGTTCTGATCGGCTTCGGCCGCTGGGGAACATCGATCGACACGCTCGGCGTGCCAGTGAAATGGAGCGACATCTCCGAGGCGCGGGTGCTGGTGGAGTGCTGCCTCGAAAAGTTCAGGATCGACCCGAGCCAGGGAACGCATTTCTTCCAGAATCTGACCTCGTTCAACGTGGGCTATGTCAACGTCGACCCGTTCGGCCGGCCTTCGACCGACCTGCTGAATTTCGAGCTGCTCGATTCGCTGCCCGCGGTCGAGGAAACGGCTTTCCTGCGCCATGTACGGCTTCCGGAGGCGCTGCGGATCTGCGTCGACGGGCGGGAGAACCGCACCCGCCGGCTCACCAATGCCTCGGCCCCTTACGGCGACCACTACCTGGCCAAGGACGGCCGCAAGCTCTATTACGTGAC
>CAJOJC010000055.1 GCA_905234775.1 uncultured Bacteroidales bacterium
CGCGAGGAGTAACCGCGGACCGCTAGAACTGTCTCTCCCGTCCCGGCGGAATGAAAAAGACCGGCCAGATGGTCGGTCTTTTATGTAATCAAGAGGTGATTACTGATCCTCCTCGAGGCGGAGATGCTGTACGTAGATAGCCTTCATCTTCGCGACACGGCGCTTGACAGAGGGCTTCTCGAAAGTCTTGCGGGCACGCATCTCACGGACTGCACCCGTCTTCTCGAACTTTCTCTTGAATTTCTTAAGAGCGCGCTCGATATTCTCGCCTTCCTTAACCTGTACGATGATCATTCCTTATACCACCTCCTTTTTCTTCAAAAATGGACTGCAAAGGTAGACATTTTTTCGTAAATCCAAAATTTCTGGCTAATTTTACTTGTTATGAAAAAAATCGCCCTTCTGATAAGTTTCCTGCTGATCGGCTTCGCGGCCGCCTCGCAGAACAAGGCACAGGAAGATTCAATCCTTGCCGCCAACCCTAACCGCATTTATGGATACAACGACGTAATCCGTCCGGAAGAATTCGAAGCTCCCAGTAAGCCGCCGAAGGGCTACGAGCCTTTCTATATCGCGCATTACGGGCGCCATGGCTCTCGCTTCGCCTGGAACAGCCAGACCTACACCTGGATAGATGATGTCCTGACCGCCCAGCGTGAAAAAGACAATCTTACGGAACTCGGACTGAAACTTCAGGAAGCCTACAAACCTTTCGCACAACTTTGTACTCCTCAGACTGGCGATCTTACCCGCAAGGGCTGGAACCAACACAACGCGATTGCAAAACACATGTATAAGAGCTATCCCAAGCTCTTCAAGCGCAACCCTAAGATCTTCGCCGCATCGAGTTCGTCTCACAGGGCGATGATGAGTATGACAGCTTTCTGCGTAGGCCTCAAGGAATGCGACCCTAAGCTGGATGTCTATGCCCAGATGTCTTCGATGTACTTCGACGACTGCATCCCCGAGTCCGGCTCGAACCCCAACAAGCTCGGCCCTCAGGACAGGCTGCCCCGTGAACATGCAGCCGAGACCGGCGCTTATACCGATAAACTGGTAGACATAGAAAAAATCGCAAAGAGGATTTTCAAGGATCCCGAAGCCGCGCTAGGAACGAAGAGAGACTCGTTCATCTACGAACTGAACATGGCCTATATCGGTCTGAACAGCCTTGATTTCGAGGTTACGCTGCCCGAGGTCTTTACCTTCGAAGAGTTCAAGGGCTTCTACCTCAGCGACTGCGTCTACTTCTATAACTCCATGACCGACGCCCTCGACTATGGCGCCCTTATCAAGAGACTTGTCGAGTCTGCAGACGAAGCTCTGGCGGAAAACCGCCCGAGCGTTAAGCTCCGCTTCGGCCACGACTATATCCTGGACCGCTACCTCTCCCTTGCCGGTATTAACAACTTCGGAAAGGAAATTCCCTCGATCGACTATGCTTATGTCTATTATCCGGTCAGGGATGTCCCGATGGGCTGCAACGTCCAGTTCGTCTTCTACAAGTCAAAGAAATCACCTGAGGTCCTGGTGAAGGTGGTGCTGAATGGAAAGGAAGGAACCCTCCCCGTCACTCCCGTCGAAGGACACTATTATAAATGGTCAGACTATAAGGACTATCTGACCGAAACGGTTATTTCTAAACTGAAATAAATCCTCCCCGAAGTAACTATTTAAGCCAGTCGCAGGAGCTCTTTGCGCCTGCGATCCAGACCGTGTCGCCTTCCTCGAATACATATTCTGGAAGGGGATTGGTCGTGAACTCGGATCCATGCAGGACGCTGATCACCAGGCAGTGATAGTCGCGCAGTTTACAGCTGCGGAGGGTCTTGCCGGTCATGTATGAGTTCTTCCGGAGAACTATCGGAATCACGGTGAAGTCTTCGTCGGCCCCGGCGGGAACCGGCTGCTCGGCGTCGGCAAGCATGCCGTGCATGGCTTCCAGCTGCTCTGCAGTGCCGACGACGAGCAGCTCGTCGCCGGGGAAGATCACCACATCACTCCGGGGGATGGTGATGCTGGACTGGCCGCGCACTATCTTGATGACATTGGCACCCGTGTTGAGCCTGAAATGGGCGTCGCCCAGTTTAATGCCGGCGAAGCTTGAGTTCTGGGACACGACCATGGACTCGATCTTGACGTTGTATGCCGCCATCTTCTTCCTGACCGACGATGAAACCGGCTTCTTTCGGGCTTCGTCCTCCTCTTTCTCGTTGAGGTTCGCGAGGAACCGGTTTTCGAGCGAAGACGAGTGCCTTATGAAGTATCGGGCGACTACCAGGAACAGCGCGCCGGCCACCAGAATCAGGACGATGTTCCAGCCTGCCAGCTCGAAGTGGGAGGAAACCACAGCCGCGATCACGCCCACGGCGAGGAACGCCCGCAGCAGGATGAGGCCGAGAATCGGCCATTTGTTGCCGTCTTTCTCGCGCAGCAATTTCCCGGCGGACTGGCTGATCGAGCCGGATGAGACGCCGAGTCCGTAGATGAACGGCGACATCAGCAGCAGGGTGATTCCGACCGTGACCAGGTTGTGGACGAAGTCGGTCCAGAGCGTGAAGTATTTGTACAGCGCCGGCTCCAGGACCGTGCGCGAGAGAATCGCGATTGCCAAAATGATGACGCCGTAGAGAACGATACGGATCACGTACGCCTTTATGAGCTTTTTCCACTCGCTCTGCTCGGCTACGGTCGTCTTTTCCTCCGTGGGCTCGAAGGCCTTTAGCCAGCGGTCCGGGAGCTTGCGGAGAAGCAACTGGTAGGCCGGCCCTGCGAGCTTGATCATATACGGGGTCGTGAAGGTAGTAATCACGGACACGGCGATAATGATCGGGTAGATGAAGTCGCGCATCACTCCGAGCGATACTCCTACGCTTGCGATGATGAAGCCGAATTCGCCGAGCTGCGCGAGGCTGAAGCCGGTGTGAACGCCGTTCTCCAGGCCCTTGCGGGTGAGGATGATTCCGGCGGCGGAGAAAACGATATGAGTAAGGTAGACGACCAGAACAAGTATCAGTACGATATACCAGTATTTCCCGATTACCGACGGCGAAATCATCATACCAACCGACACGAAGAAAATAGCGCCGAACAGGTCCTTAATCGGGCTGACTATCTTCATGATGTGTTCGCTCTCTATCGTTTCCGCAAGGATGGAGCCCATGACGAATGCGCCCAGAGCGGAGGAGAATCCTACTGCGGACGCGAGGGTGACCATTCCGAAACACAGGCCTATACAGACGATTAGCAGAATTTCATCGTTAATCCAGCGCTTCGCCTTTTTAAGTAGCGTAGGTATCACATAGATTCCCACCAGGAACCACAGGATAAGGAAGAAGGCCAGCTTGCCGAGGTTGAATAGCATCTCGCCGCCGGCGAACTTGTTCGACACGGCCATCGTCGAGAGCAGCACCATCAAAAGGATCGCGATCAGGTCTTCGACGACGAGCGTGCCGAACACCATGCCGGCATAAGGCTTGTTTTTCAGCCCCATCTCGTCGAAGGACTTGAGGACTACGGTAGTCGAGCTCATCGACAGAAGTCCTGCGAGGAAAACGCTTTCCATCGTGGACCACGACAGGGCCTGGCCCACTATAAAGCCGAGTATGAATACTCCAAGGAATTTGGTCCCGGCGGTCACGAGGGCAGACGAGCCCACCTTCAGCAGTTTCTTGAAACTGAACTCCAGACCCAGGGCGAACATGAGGAAGATAACACCGATCTCAGACCACTGATTGACCGCTTCCTGGCTCGAGATGCCGGGGAAGAAGTCGATGTTGGGGCCGACCAGGAAACCGGCTATGATGTAGCCGAGAATCAGGGGCTGCTTCAGCGCCTTGGATATGATAGCGAACACGCCGGCCGACACGAGAATGACGGCAAGGTCGCGTACGAGGTTCAGTTCATCAGACATTGGGACGATGTTTAAGGGTTTTAGCCATGCGCTCGTTTTCGGCTATCGTCTCGCGCTCTTCGGGCAGGGCGGCGGAATCCAGCAGACGCTCCCACAGTATCTGAACCGCGGCCGGGCTCGGATGGACGAGGTCATCGGCATAGAAACGGTAGTCGCGCAGCTCGTCATGGACAATTTCGAACGCGGGGAAGCAGGTCGCGCCCTGAAGCCCGAGTTGAAGGGTCGCCTTTCCGAGCGTGTTCTCGCGCGGGTCGCCTCCCTGGCGGATGGGGCATACCATCCACACGAACTGCTTGTCCGGGTGTGCGTGCGTTATTCGCTCGACCGCGCCATGGACTTCGTCCACGCCGATCAGACGGCGGGTGAATTCGGAGGCCGGGCGCTTGAGGCAGTTGGCGACCACCCGTCCGCCGCGCTCCCACACCCATGCGCTGTACAGGATCACGACGACCCTGCTCGCCTCGCGCCAGAACTTCGCTGCTTCGGCGAGTTTGGCGTTGGCGCCGGCAAGGAACTCGTCTGCTGTAGGGCGGGCGAACTTCGTATAATGTTCGAACGAGCAGACGAGTTCGCTCCCGGCGCCCATCCTGACGCAGTCCGCGGTGGTAAACGGTTCCGCGCTGTCCAGCCGCCCTATGGCGTTTTCGATCGAGAGCGGGTTGTACATGGTTCCGAAAGGATTGACCATGGTCGCGAATCCCGCGTCCGCGAACTTCTGCCCGAGGTCGTCTGACAGGCAGCTCCCGAGCACGACTACCTTGTCCTTAAGGCTGATGCCGAAAGGAAGGCGCGGGGAGGGGACGGGAGTCGTCAGTTTGACCATATATCGCAAAGATAACAATTCTTACTATCTTTGCGTACATGAAGAAGCGAATAGCAGTACTCACGGGCGCAGGAGTGAGCGCCGAAAGCGGCCTGTCGACCTACCGCGACAACGGCGGCCTTTGGGATAACTACGATCCCATGGAGGTCGCTTCGGCCGATGGTTGGGCGCGCAATCCCGGACTCGTGCTGGACTTTTACAACATGCAGCGCGAACACCTCCGCGAGGTCCGGCCCAACGACGCTCACCGCCTGATAGCGCAGCTCGAGGACCGCTTCATAGTGGATGTTATCACCCAGAATGTGGATAATCTCCACGAACGCGCCGGCAGCTCCCATGTCGTCCATCTCCATGGCGAAGTGACCAAAATCCGCCCTGAGAATACGTGCAACGAGTTCGACGGCTTCAGCGAGAAATACGTCGTGGACTGCGGCTATGAGCATGTATCGCTCGGAGACAAGGCGCCGAACGGGGCGCAGTACCGGCCACATATCGTCTTTTTTGGCGAGGCCGTTCCCAAGATGGAAGTGGCGATCGACCTGGTCGCAAAGGCAGATATCGTGTTGATTGTCGGTACCTCCCTTCAGGTTTACCCTGCCGCCGGCCTGTACCGCTTCTCGAACCCGGATGCCCCGGTTTGGATTATCGACCCCGGCGATGTAGCCGTACATGATCCGAGGTTGAAACACATCCGCGCAGTGGCTACCGAGGGCATGAAAGAATTTATTGAGAAATGCGTTTAGATAGGATATTATTGGCTCTGGCCGCAATTGCTGCGGCCTCATGTTGCGATCATCACAAACCGGACGAGCCCAAGCCCGAGGAGCCGAAGGTTTTGGAAGTCGATCTGGGACTATCTGTCGTGTGGTCAGACAGAAATGTGGGTGCAGCTGCGCCGGATAGCATAGGTGTGTACGTAGCATGGGGTGAGACGAAGGAGAAGGAAGATTATGTTTTAGCGACTTATCGTTTTTACTCTCCCGTCAACGGGGGACTCTACTTCGACTATAAGGGAGGCGATATCCTGAAGGCAGAAAATGATGCGGCGAGCGTTGTGTGGGGTTCGGATTGGCGTATGCCTACGAAGGAAGAATGGCAGGAACTCCTGGACAAGTGTACATGGACATGGATCTCCGAAGAGGGGCGGTCCGGGTACACGGTCGCCGGCCCCGGGGGCGGAAGTTTCTTCCTGCCTGCAGCCGGCTCCCGCGAAGGGACTGCCCTCAGCGGCCTCGGCTCGCTCGGCGCCTACTGGTCAGCCTCGCTCGGCTCCGGCCTCGACGAAAATGCCTGGGCTTTCAACTTCTCCGAGAACTCCTATTCTCTTATCTATATCGACCGCCCTTCCGGTTTCCAGATCAGGGCGGTACGCGCAAAGTAAAATTTGTGTATCTTTGCGCGCTCATTTTGAGATATGAAAAAGTTCATCACTATTGTGTCGGCAGTTCTACTGTCGGCTTTTACCGTCGGAGCGCAGGAGTCAGGTTTCAGTAAATTCCTCAGTCAGATATGGTTCCCTACGGAGTTCGGCTATTCGTTCCCCTATTAAGAAGGGAATAAATCCCGGCCTTGTTACCAAGTTGGCTCTGGAGTGGCGCCAACACGACCAGAACGGGCTGTTTGTAAACGCTTATCTCGATACCCGTTACCTTACTTATAACGATATTGTTCCGGTAGGTTCCAACCTTACGGACGGAGATATGGTATACGACGATTTTCTCTTCGGAGTGGGTTATCGCTTCAAGATTTCAGATTCGTTCTGCCTCGCGGCATCCCTCCACGGAGGTCTCTCGAACGGAGAGTACCACACCATCAACCCTTCTGTAACCTATCCGGGAAAATTCTCACACGAAAGCATTTTTGTTAATCTTCCCGTCTCGAAGGCAACCGCAATGATTGAATACTACATCGACCCGAAGTTCTGCATCTTCCTGACAGGAGCTTACACTCAGCAGCTTTCCAGGAGTCCCTTGGCAGACACCTTCGGCGAAGACGGTTCCATCGCCCTCTCCCTGGGCTTCAACGCGACGTTATTTTAGGAAAATAACTATATTTGCCCCACAATCCGCGGGTGTGTTGGAATTGGTAGACAACCCAGACTTAGGATCTGGTGCCACTGGCGTATGGGTTCGAGTCCCTTCACCCGCACGAAAAGCAATTGAAAGCCCGGCCCTTGACGGCCGGGCTTTCGCGTGCTCGGGTGAAGGGACTCGGGCTGCGCGGGGCCTCAAATTGTTCTTCGATTCAGCATCCGTCGGCCCTTCGCCGGTTCCCACTTGCAGCGGACGGGCGAGCAAGCAGGGGTTATTGTTTGAGGTGTTCGATGATGTCATCCAGCATGCCGTAGAGGCCCGGAACAGTTTCCGGAGTTACACTTTCGCAGATGACGGCGTTGCCGACGCTTTCCGGGACATCGGTCAGTTCCTTATGTAGGTCACGCCCCTTCTTCGTAAGTTTCACAATCATCTGACGTGCATCCTTTTTACACTTGCTACGGGTAACAATGCCCTCTGCCTCCATCCTCTTAAGAAGTGGCGTGACGGTATTGGTTTCCAGCAACAGTCTTTTGGCTATATCGTTTACCGGCTGCGCATCCTTTTCCCACAGCACCAGCAGGACTAGGTATTGCGGATATGTGAGTCCGTGCTCACTCAGCAGCGGATGGTAGGCCTGTGTAATCAGGCGTGAGGCCGTGTACAGCCTGAAGCAGAGCTGGTTTTCCAGTTTGAACTTCTCGTCAATCATAACATTTCTTCAATATCCTTCTCAAACGAAGCGGGTTCTGCCACTGGCGCAAAGCGCTTGACGACGGTGCCGTCGCGACTAATCAGGAACTTGGTGAAGTTCCAGAGGATGTCGCTGTCCTTCTTGGCTGTTTTACTGAGTCCTTTGAGCATCGTTCGGGTAGCTTTCCCCTTAAGACCTTTGTACTCTTCCGTCGGGGCTACAGACTTGAGGTAGCCAAAAACCGGATGCTCGTTTTCGCCGTTGACTTCGATTTTAGCCATCAGCGGGAAAGTGACGCCGTGATTGATGCGGCAGAACTCGGCAATCTCCTCGTCGGAGCCGGGCTCCTGATGGGCGAACTGGTCGCATGGGAAGCCCACGATGGCCAGCCCCTGGTCCTTGTACTTCTGGTAGAGAGCCTCAAGCCCGTCATACTGCGGGGTGAAACCGCACTTGGATGCGGTGTTGACAATCAGCAGAACCTTGCCTTCGAATTGTGCGAAGTCAAATTCAGTGCCCTTATTGTTAAGAGCTTTGAAGTCGTAAATCTTTGCCATATTACAGTTGTTTTACGAGCCAGTTCTGATAGCCGATCTTCTCAATGAGGTCCAACTGTTCCTCGTCCCAGTACTGATCCTCTTCCTCATCCAACAGATAGGCCTTGGTGAGGTCGTAAGTAGTAGGGTCAGAGGCGAGAGCGGGCATGGCCTTGTAGAGCGTTTCTACGCCGTCCTTCTGGAGTTTATGGTCGGCCTGAATATACGTTTTGGGGTCTTCAATAAGTTTGGTCTCATTGCTTACCTTTACTTCGGGAACGACACCCAGGTCCAGAAGGCGGTCGGTGTATTTTTCCACCCAGGCCATTTCTTCGGTATAGTGGCCGATGTATTTTTCGCCCAGTTTGGTGAAGCCCTGGCTCTTGAAGAGTTGTCCCTGCATTTTGTGTACGAAAGCGCTGCCGGTAAGCTCGTTGATGATCATCTGAGAGATCTGGATAGTGTTTGTAAAGTCCATGATGTTCGAATATTTAGTTGTTATTTATATCGTTCACGATACAAATATACGACATTATTTTTATGTCGCAAGCGATATTTTAAAAAAATCGTCAAAATAGGTTCGATAACTGTCCCGTTGCCCGCACAAAAAGCCCCGGCATTCAGCAAGAATGTCGGGGCCTATTCGTTGAAGACTTATAGCCAGTGAGGCTTCGAGAGTCGGTCGATTTCGCGGAGTTCTTCCTCTGAGAATGCTACGTTTTCGAGCGCCTTCAGGTCGTCTTCGATCTGAGCGACCGAGCTCGCTCCAATGATTACGGAGGTTACCCTCTTGTCTGCCAGGAGCCAGGAAAGGGCCATCTGGGCCAGGCTCTGGCCGCGCTCGGCGGCGACGGCGTTCAGTGCGCGAAGAGCCTCCAGCAGCTCGGGGGTCAGGGTCTCCTGGCGGAGGGATGTGTTTCCGCGCGCCATACGGGAATCGGCGGGGCAAGCCCTGCTGAAGAGGGGAGAAGGAGATGAATCCGCTGCCCGTCTTCTCGCAAAGGTCAATCTGACCGTTCCGGTCAGGCGCGCGGTCGATGATATTGAAGCGGTCCTGATACAGCAGGCAGGGGACGTCGTGGTCCGCGAGATACTTCATCGCCTCGCGCGCCTTCTCCAGCGGGTAGCGCGACAGTCCTACGTAGAGCGCCTTGCCCTGGCGGACGATGTCTACCAGCGCCTGCATCGTCTCTTCGATCGGGGTTTCGGGATCATGGCGATGGGAATAAAAAATATCCACATAGTCCAGCTTCATCCGCCGGAGGCTCTGGTCCAGGCTCGCCATCAGATACTTTCGCGAGCCCCAGTTGCCGTACGGACCCGGCCACATGTCCCAACCCGCTTTCGTGCTGATCAGCATCTCGTCGCGGTAGGGGCGGAAACTAAGCTCCATCAGCCGGCCGAAATTCTCCTCGGCCGTCCCGTATTCGGGACCATAGTTGTTAGCAAGATCGAAGTGGCAGATCCCATTGTCGAAGGCATAATGGGCCATGGCCTTGACGTCCTGGAAAGGCTTGTGGGAGCCGAAGTTCTGCCAGAGGCCGAGGGCCAGGACGGGGAGCATGATGCCGGAGCGGCCGGAGCGTTTGTATGTCATACTGTCATAGCGCTCGGAAGAAGGGGAGTAAACAGGTTCTATCATATTATTCAAGCATCAGGGAACGGAAATCGTCTATGTCTTTCTGGGAAACGCCGATAGAGAGGAAGTATTTCTCTACGCAGCCGCGGAAGTCTTTGTAGGAGCCGAATTTAAGCAGGTAGTTGATGGCCTGAAGGTAACGGCTTTTGTTTGTACGGAGGCGGTCTACCTTACCGTTTGTGACGCTCCACTTTTCCGGCGCAAAATAGGTTATTTCGTATTCCTTGCAGATATCGGGTTCGGGGACTCCGAGAAGGCCCAGCAAGAGAATTGAGAAGGTTCCGGTTCTGTCGCTGCCGATTGCGCAGTGGAACAGTACAGGTTTTCCCGCCCTGAGGCTTTTCATCAGGAACTCGAATGTCGCTTTTACCTTGGCTTTCTCTTCCAACATCGTCTGATAGCTGTGTTCGATGTCGGAGCAGAAGAAGTCTATGTCGTTACCCATCGGAGAACTCTGGTCGTGGCTGTCGCTTTTCTCGCGCAGGTCGATCTGGGCCTTGATGCCGTCTGCCCTCATGTTTTTAATTCCGGCGGCGTCTGCATAGTTCTCGCAGGGTTTTCCGGAACGATAGACCATGCGGTATTTGACGGTTTTTCCGTCCTTTGTTTCCCAGCCGCCGAGGTCGCGTCCGTTGCGGACCTGTTTAGTGTAGAAGATTTGGTGAAGGTGTCCTTTTGTCCAGAAAGAACCCGATGCCACTTCAGCTCCGTCGGAGGTAGTGACGACCCATTCGTACTTGCGGTTGGGGACGAGGTTTGTAACATCGCAGGACTTCTTTCCGGAGGCTACGCTGTACTCCCGGCTCCAGTCGCCTTCTTTGAGGGTAAGGGTAAGAGCTCCGGAAGCAGATTCGTTCCAGGAAAGGGTAACGGTAGGGGGAAGGTCTCCGACTCCTTCAAATCCGCCTCCGGGGTAGTCGAGGATCTTACTGTATGTCCAGTCTCCTTCGGGGTAGGTTACTTCCGAAAGGTAGGCTTCCATCAGGGGGTTAGTCACAAGAATTGCATCTTCCGGGATAACTACAGGCTCTTCAGGCGTATCCGGAGTGTCGGGGGTATCTGGTGTATCCGGTGTCTCCGGAACGTCGGGAGTTTCCGGTACATCCGGAGTCTGGGTCGAATCGACTACTGCCTGTTTTCCCGGTCCGGAGGGAGGAAGTATGACTTCATTTCCGCCACATGAGAAAAGCAGATTCAAAGACAGAATACAAGCGGCAAGTAACATGGATTTTTTCATATTATGTCGTTTATTATCAGTTTTTTACTCCATTCCGAAGAAGTCCTTCCTTACCCAATACTCGAAGAGAGGATCGAGGATAACGGCGCCGCCTCCGGGAAGGAAGGTAACGATTTCCTTCTTCTCGAGGGCGTCTTTCAGGCGGCCGACGTTGGCCGATGAGTTGAGCCCATAGCGGGCTATCACTTCAGACGAACTGAATTTCGTCTCGCCATCGAGGATGGCGCGAAGAAGGAAGACCTGGAAGTTGGTAAGGCCGTTCATGATGGCCATGAAGCGCGGTTCGTGCATAGCTATCAGCGAGAGCATACTTTCTTCGACCACTGGCTGGGTTATGTAACCGCGGCTGAGGCCGTCGCATATAGCGGCGAAGTGATTGACGTAGTAGATGTTGCTGCGCAGTTTAGCGCAGACGTCGCGGATAAGGTCTTTTTCGATTACCTTTCCGCTCACCAGGAATCCGCGGGTTACATGGTTTTCGATCTCCTTGACGCTGATAGGCTCGAGGCGGACCCTTTCGACCATTTTGTAGAAGTAGCGCCTCTGTTCGAAGATGTCCTTCATTGCGTTTACCATGCTTCCTGTCCAGACCCAGCTGCAGCGCCCGCGCGGGGCCTTGCGGACTATTTCTTCAAAGATCTGAAGGGTACGGTCGGGGTCTTCCGTAAGAAGGATGTTCTGGAACTCGAAAACGCAGACGAACAGCTTCTCTCGAAGGTCTTCGGCGACCCTATAGGGCATGGCCAGAACGGCGCGCAGATCTGCCTTCGAAAGGTCGTCTGTCTTAAGATATTTCCTACACATTTCCTCTACCTCTTCGGGGGTAGTAGTGTAGATCCCAATTACTGCGGAGGCAAGCTTTACGGCGAAGGCTTCGACAGTCCGTACGTTCATCAGCGAGACGTCTACCGTACGGAAATTCTCTCCCGAAGCCTTAAGTCCGATGAAGGTCT
>CAJOJC010000056.1 GCA_905234775.1 uncultured Bacteroidales bacterium
GCGCACACTCTTTCATGCCGCTTGAAAGGAAAAGGGACGGTGGCTTTCCGTCTGGATAATCAAGACGCCTCCGACTTTGCCTCTCTTTCAGGGGCAGGGAACGACTGGGCCAGTCAGGAAGTGTCCTGTACCATGGAAGGCGGCACCCATACTCTCTACATTGTCATCTCCGGCAGCATTGAACTAGACACCTGGCAGTTCATCCTGTAAAGAATTGGATTCTTTTCCGAAAAAACACTATCTTTGCAGCGATCTAAATCACAAGGATATGAATTTAAGAGACATCAAGAAAGACATTGCTTACATCCTTGAGGCGTTTATCGAGGATTGCACTACCGTCGCAACCGTCAATTCGAAGGTTGACGAGCAGGCTGCAGAACTTTTCGAAGAGGCCGTAAATCTCTACAACGAGCTTATGGACAAGGTCTCCGCGAAGATCGAAGGCAGCAAGAAGGCTTACTACATCGCCCTCCGCAAGGAGCTCCTCGAGAAGACAGACGCTCTTTACACCAAGCTCAGCGACGCAGTGAAGGAGTCCCTCGAAGCCCCGAAAGCCGAGAAAGCCCCCAAGGCTGAAAAAGCTCCCAAGGCTGAGAAAGCCCCTAAGGCAGAGAAGGCTGAGAAAGAGGCCGCAAAGCCCGCGAAGAAAGCCGCTCCTAAGGCAGCCCCGAAAGCCAAGAAAGCAGAAAAGGCAGAATAAGCGCAAACAAGGATTCTAAACATAGGAGCTCTCCGCACAGCGGAGGGCTCTTTTCGTTTTCCCTGCAATTGATTATCTTTGTAGGCTATGCACAAACGAATGTTTTCGAAAACAAATAATAGATGCCCGATCAGGTCGGGCATGACAGCCGTTGCTCTGGCCCTCTGCCTTTTCACCGGCTGCCAGACCATCCAGTCGCTCATCCACGACGACAAAGTGGTAGCGAGGGTCGGTAAACATAAACTATACGAATCGGAAGTCAACGCATACATTCCTTCGGGAGTATCGATCGCAGACTCGACCAACCTCGCCCTGCAGTACATCAATACCTGGGCGACGGATATTATCTTCAGCGACATGGCCCAGAGCCAGCTCTCTAAGGCCGAGCGCGACGTGACGGCCGAACTCGAGGCCTACAAGCGCGACCTGCTTCGCTTCCGCTACGAACAGCGCTTCATCGGCGACAGGCTCGACACCCTGGTTACAGAAGACCAGATGCTGGACTTCTATGAGAAGCACAAAAGCCTCTTCAACCTGGAGCGTCCGATCATGAAGGTGCGCTTTGTGGACATTCTCAAGAACGTAGACAAGAAAGACCATATCATCAGGCTCATGTCCTCGAACAAGCCCAAGGACATGGAGGAAGTCGAGGGTATGGCGAACAAGTACGCCATCAAATACTTCGACAAGAGCTACGAGTGGATGGACGCCGCGGTCCTCGCGCGAGAGTTCGGAATCGACTATGGTCAGATGCTGGCGAAGATGAGTCAGTCATATATACGCATGGAATCCGAAGACGCGTCAGACGTCAAGGTCGCATACGTGCGTGAGATACGCCGCAGCGGGGTCGCCCCCTTCGATTTCTGCACCGAAAGGATACGCGAATACATCCTCAGCGGAAGAAAACACGATCTTCTCGTCGCTTTGGAACAAAGCTTGCTTAAGGGAGCTTCCGACGACGGTCAATTTGTAATCTATTAGCGAAATGAAGAAAATATTAGCGAGCGCAGTACTCGCGCTGGCATGCCTCTCCCTCGGAGCCCAGAAGTACAACGGCCTCATCGACAAGACGGTGGCCGTGATCGGCGGCGAATTCGTTTCCCTGTCGGACATAGAGCAGGAGGTCAATACGATGAGAGCCCGCGGATATGCCTCGGACCAGAACATGCGCTGCGAGATACTCGAAAACATTCTCCAGACAAAGCTCCTTCTCATGCAGGCCAGGGTCGACTCCCTTACCTTCAACAAGGAGATGGTGAACGCCCAGCTCAACCAACACATAGACGAGATCCGTACTGCCCTCGGCGGAGATGACAAAGTCGAGGAGTACTTCGGTAAGTCGCTCTACAAGCTGCGTCAGGAGTGGACTAAACAGTTCGAGGAGATGTCGCTCACTCAGCAGGAACAGCAGGAAATCGCGAAAAAGATTCCTGAAATCACCCCTTACGACATCAAGCAGTACGTAGATTCCGCAGACGTGAACAATCTTCCCGTCATTCCTACGAAATACCTCATGAGCCAGATCTGCGTTTATCCTGACGTAGAGGCGGCGAAGATGGCGGCCAAGGAGAAACTGCTCGAGCTCCGCGAGAGAATCATCGCCGGCGAGAAGTTCAGCACCCTTGCCCGTCTGTATTCAGACGACGTGGAGTCTGCCCGCAGGGGCGGCGAACTCGGAATGGCCTCGAAGACCATCTTCTGGCCCCAGTTCTCAGACGCTGCGATGTCGCTGAAGGTGGGCATGGTCTCGAATACGGTCGAGACTCCGGACGGCTTCCACCTCATCCAGATTATCGAGAAAAAGGGCGACATGTTCAACGCCCGCCACATCCTCATCAAGCCCTCGTACACCATCGACGACAGAGAGAAGGCATTCGCCAGGCTCGACAGCCTCAAGGCCATGATCGACACTACCAGCCTCACCTTCGAGATGGCGGCCAGAATGTACAGCGAAGACAAAGCCTCCAGGACGAACGGCGGCCAGATGGCCGACCCTGCGACCGGCTCCGCATACTTCGACAAAGACCAGATCAAGCCCGCCGACTGGACTGCAATCCGCAACCTCGAGCCAGGCCAGATATCGGATCCGGTCGAATCGACAGACAACGAGGGCCGTGGAAACCTGGTATACAAGATCATCCGCCTGGACAAGATAGTTCCTTCTCATCCGGCCTCGTTCGAGACAGACTACAACGACCTCTACAACACGGTCGAAAACGTCAAGCAGGTCGAAGCTATCAATAAATTCATCGATAAGAAAATCTCAGAAACACATATAGTCATCGATCCGATGTTCAAGGATTGTGACTTCTCCCGTGCGGGATGGTCGGAAAAGATAAGAAAGTAGGTTCCCTGTTGCTGGCAATCGGGCTGATAGCAGCCTTGTTCAGCGCTTCTGCCGGGCCGAAACCCGCGCAGAAGGGCGACATGGTACGTCTTATCAAGGCTAAATCAGTTCAGATCATCACCAACGAAGACGATAAAGCCTTCCGTAAGGCTGTCGACGCTACTTTCCTCCATAACGACACTTATCTGATCTGCGACACCGCCCTCTGGAGGGTCGCGGACAACATCATCAACGCGAAAGGCCATGTTAAACTGATGCAGGAAGGAACCGTCCTCACCAGCGAGACCCTCGACTACTATGTAGACAGGAACCTGGCAGAGTTCCGCGGCAGTATGGTCCAGCTCGTAGACAAGGAAAACAATACACTCCGCACCCGTTACCTGGACTACAACACCAAAGACAGTGTCGCCGTGTTCGCTAACGGCGCTTCGATGAAAGACAAAGACGGCCAGATTATCGAGAGCCTCGACGGAACCTACGATTCCAAGGCCAGTCTCTTTACCTTCACCAACGACGTCAATATGTTCACCGACTCCGTCTTCATTAAGACCACGTCGCTGAACTACCATACCGACCTCGAGCGTGCGACCTTCAACACCTACATCGACTTCTGGAAAGACGACAACATGCTCTCCGCGAGCCGCGGCTGGTACAACAGGAAGCGCGAGACCTTCTTCTTCACGGACAAGGTCCATGCGACCTCGAAGAACCAGGAAACATGGAGCGACACGCTCTACTACTACCGCTGGTCCGGCAACGTAGAGCTGAGGGGCAACATCCAGCTCCAGGACAGCACCCACCACACCTCCGCCGTCTCAAAATACCTTCTCTACGAAGACACCCTCTCGCGGGTGACCATGATCAACGAGGCCGCGGTCGCGATCGCAGACGAAGAGTCGAATTACAAAGACACGCTCTACGTCGGTGCCGACACCCTCATTTACTACACGCTCCGGAAGTGCGACATCCCCGCCCATGAGCTCAAGGAGGCCGAATCGCGCCTCAGCGACATAATGGCCGACGCGGTTGGCGAATACCGCCGCAAGGCAGCCGAGGAAGCCGCGAAAAAGGCGGAGGAAGCCGCCAAGCAGAAAGAGGCGAACAAGGCGGGACGCGGCGGTATGAGAGGAAAAGCGGCTGGCAGGGACTCCGGAATCGCGGACGCAGGTGAGCCCATGGCCCCGGGCGAGCCTAAAGCGACGCTGGAAGAGAGCCCGAGCGCGCCGGAAGACACCCTCGCGGCGGGAGCGGACTCGCTCGCAGCGCCGCTCGATTCGGCAGCGCTGGCGCTTAGGGATTCGCTGGCCCGTGCCGACTCGCTCGCGAATATCCCGCCGCCCGACACGACCAAGGTGGGCTTCGCCGTGGGCATAAGAAACGTAAAGATCTACCGCTCGGACATGCAGGTCCGCTGCGATTCGCTGCGCTATACCGACCTCGATTCGATCGCGCGCTTCTACCTCGACCCCGTCGTTTGGAACGAGGGGCGCAGGCAATATTATTCGGACAGTCTCAACGTCCTCATAAGGAACGGCTCGGTCGAGCGCGCCAGCCTGATGTCGAACGCGATGATCGTGACCCAGGAAGATACGCTGCTCTATGACCAGATTAAAGGCGCGGAGGTGATGGCCTTCTTCGACAGCACGGCCGCCCTTACCAGGTTCGACGCCATCGGAGGCTCCACCGCGATCTTCTATCTCGAGGAGAACGGCGCACTGTCGACCGTGAACAAGGTCGAGAGCAAGATGCTCTGCGGAACCTTCGTAGACGGCACCATCGACCGAATTCACTACTTCGACAGCCCCAAAAACGACGCCTATCCAGTAGTCCAGTTCCCCAGGGGAGACCGCTATCTCAAGGGATTCAAGTGGGTGCCGGAACTCAAGCCCACGGGTAAGAAGAGCATCACAACCCTGACCGTACGCCAGTCCGAGCGTGCCAAGTACGCGGAGCACCCGCGCGCGAAGTTCAAGCAGACGGATATCTACTTCCCCGGCTACATGAAGAGCGTCTATGCCGCAATAGACGAGAGCCACAAACCTCGTCCCAAGAAGAAAGCGGACAAAAAGACGGAACTTGAAATAACGGACACCAAGACCACGAAGGATACCCTCGCTCTAAAGGATACCCTCATGCTGAAAGACACACTGACGCTGAGAGATTCCCTGGCCCTGGGTGACTCCCTGATGCTGAGGGATTCGCTGGCCCTGCGCGATTCGCTCGCCGCCCCGAAGGACAGCCTGTCGGATTGGATGCCGCTGGAGCCTAAGAAGACCTTCAAGCAGAAGTTCCAGGAATGGAGGGCGAAGATGGCGGCCCGCAGGAAAGAACGCGCAGAACTGCGCGAGGCGCGCTGGGCCATCCTCGACGCGCAGGACGCCGCGAAAGCGGAGGAGAAAGCGCGTTACGAGGAGGAAAAGGCGCGCGCCAAGAAGCGCAAGGAACTAGTCGCCGCTGAAGAAGAGGCCAGAAGAGACCAGAAGATCCTGAACGACTATATTAGATACTATAAGCAAAAACAGAAAAAGGAGAGGGAAAAGCATGGAAAACATTAAAGACAGATTCCTGCGCTATGTCGCTATCGACACCAGGTCAGACGAAGAATCGGAGAGCCAGCCCAGCACCGCTAAGCAGCTCAACTTGCTCAGGCTCCTCTGCGAGGAATTGAAAGCGATGGGAGTGGAAGCTACCCTTGACGAATTCGGCTACGTGATGGGTAAGATCCCCGCCAACACCGAAGGCGCCATCCCCGCCGTAGGATTCATTGCCCATGTCGACACCTCCCCCGACGCCTCCGGCGAGAACATCAAGCCGCAGATCATACCGAACTACGACGGCGGCCCCATCGCCCTCAAGGGCGTCCCCGGCCTCTACCTCGATCCGGAGGAATTCCCCGAGCTCATCCGCCACAAAGGCGAGACCCTGATCACTACGGACGGAACCACCCTCCTCGGCGCCGACGACAAAGCCGGTGTAGCCGAGATAATGGCCGCGGTCGAGTATATAGTCGAGCATCCCGAGTTCAAGCACGGTCCCATCCGAATCGGCTTCACGCCCGACGAGGAGATCGGCCGCGGGGTCGCGAAGTTCGACGTAGCCCGCTTCGACGCTACCTACGCATACACGATGGACGGCGGCGAGGTCGGCGAGCTGGAGTTCGAGAACTTCAATGCCGCGGCCGCGACCATCCACATCCAGGGCCGTAACGTCCACCCGGGCTACGCGAAGGGCAAGATGAAGAACGCAATCCACATCGGAATGGAGCTGAACTGCCTCCTCCCGGTCGAGCAGCGTCCCGAATATACCGAGGGCTACGAGGGTTTCTTCCATCTCATCTCGTTCAAGGGCACGGTCGAGGAAGCGACGTTCTCCTACATCCTGCGCGAGCACGACCTGGAAAAACACGAGCAGCAGAAGGAGACGCTCCGCCGCTGCGTCCAGACCATCAACGACCGCTATGGAGACGGGACGGCGACGGTCGAAATCCGCCACCAGTACTATAACATGCGGAAGCAGGTCGAGCCGCACTACCGGATTGTGGAGATAGCGATGAAGGCGATGGAGAAGGCGGGCGTGAAACCGAAAGTCCAGCCGATTCGCGGAGGCACGGACGGGGCTAACCTCTCGTTCATGGGACTCCCCTGCCCGAACATCTTCGCCGGCGGCCTCAACTTCCACGGCAAGATGGAGTGGGTGCCGGTCGAGTCAATGGAAAAGGCTTACAATGTCATCCTGAACATTGTAAGCCTCTATGCAGAATAGCCGTCAGGCCTATTTCTTTCCAGCGAGATACTTTTCCCAGGCCCAAGCCGACGCGAGGGTCTCTTCGAGCGTGCGCTGCGCTTTCCAGCCGAGCTTCTTCTCGCCGATAGTCGGGTCGCACCAGACGGACATGACATCGCCCGGGCGCCTGGGGGCAATCTTGTAATTGAGCTTCAGGTTGTTTACCTTCTCGAAGGTAGTGATGAGTTCCATCACGCTGACGGGGCGGCCGGTTCCCACGTTGAAGATCTCGTAATTCTCTTCCATCTTTCCTTCGACCATACGGGTCACGGCAAAGACGTGGGCCTTGGCGAGGTCGATGATGTCGATGAAGTCGCGCAGGCAGGTTCCGTCCGGGGTCGGGTAGTCGTTACCGAATACGCTCAGACACTCGCGCTTTCCGATCGCGGTCTGGGTGATGAACGGGACGAGGTTATTGGGTACTCCGCGCGGGAGCTCGCCGATAAGGGCGGACGGGTGTGCTCCGATAGGGTTGAAATAGCGAAGGGCGATACCCTTGATGGTCGGATAGGCCTTGACGCAGTCGCGAAGGAAGTCCTCACACATCTGCTTAGTGTTACCGTAAGGCGAGGTAGAGGGCTTGCGCTCTGAAAGCTCGCTGACGGGGAGTTTTTCGGGCTCGCCGTAGACTGTAGCCGAAGAAGAGAAAAGGACATTGCAGCCCTTGTCGCGGGCTACCTGAAGGATGTTCAGGAACGACTCCAGGTTGTTGACATAATACTTGAGCGGATCGTCTACCGACTCTCCTACCGCCTTGAAGGCGGCAAAGTGGATCACCGCATCGATCTTGTAGCTGTCGAAGAGCTTACGGACGGCCTGCAGGTCGCAGAAGTCCATCTCGATCAGAGGAAGCTCCTTACCGGTAATCTTGCAGACGCCCTTGTAGTTGGTGCGGTCGCAGTTGGAGAAGTTGTCGGCGATCACTACATCATAGCCCGCTGCATCGAGCTCGACGGTGACGTGGCTGCCGATATAACCGGCACCACCCGAAACGAGTACAGTCTTTTTTGCCATATAGAAGTTGATTATCTTTCAAGTATCATTGCGAATCCGCCGCCGGGAGCGAGGTGGACTCCGAGGGTAGCTCCGCCGTTAACGACCATCGTCTCGATTTTGTAGTCCTTACCGATAGTGTCGGCATTGAGGCCGTCGCGGTAGATAGTAGCCAGCCACTCTCCCTCAGGGAGCCAGTCGAGGTCGATTACTATGTCGCGTTCTTCCCAGTTGGTAAGTGCTCCGACATAGTATTTGCCGTCTTTCTGGCGCTTCATTATGATATACTCACCTATCTTTCCGTCCAGAACTTCACTTGAATCAAAGACGGTAGGTATCGACATAATGTATTCTACGGTCTTAGGCTCCTCAAGATAGGCCGAAGGGCTGTCGCAGAACATTACCAGAGGCGAGTCGAAGACAATGTACATTGCTATCTGGGCGGCCCTTGTTCCCTGGCTCATAGGGTGAACGAAGTTCATCGCATACTCGCCCTTGCTGCCGTTTCTCATAGCGCCCTGAGTAAAGTCTACCGGAGCCGCCGCCATCCTCATGAAGGGGAAGCTGACCTGGTTGCGGGGCATGTCTACATCTATCGTACTCCACTTGCAGTTCTCAAGGCCGAAGACGCCTTCGAAGTTCACTACGTTGGGGTAAGTTCTGTTAAGGCCGGTGGGCTTGGTTCCATGGAGATCGACCATCAGGCGGTAGCGGGATGTAATCTCTGCAATCTCGTAGATCTGGCTGACGATGGGCTGATACTGTCCGTCGAAGAAATCGATCTTGAAGCCGGAAACGCCCATCTTAGAGTAGGTG
>CAJOJC010000057.1 GCA_905234775.1 uncultured Bacteroidales bacterium
GAGGAGTTCCCGCAGGAGCAGATCCCGCTGCAGCAGGTGGTGGACATCATCACCGGCTCCATCGTCAAGCGCCGCCTGACGGGCAAGAGCTACGGCGTGGCCGTCATCGCGGAGGGCATAGGTTGTTGTTCCGCCGAGGTCGGAGACGCTCACGACGCGGCCCATCGCATCCGTTGTCTTAGTTATCGCGATGCTGTCCTTTTCAGTAGTGACGCTTGTTCCATTGTAAGACCACCTCGTTCTGCGACCTGAAGCCTCACACAGGGAGTCCGGCCTGTCATAGATATCGTAGTGATATGTGTTCCAATACGAAGGGCCTGTAACACCAGTAGTTGCTCTATACGGAAGAGACACTCTGCTCAGTCTTCCTCTGCTGTCGTACTCCTTGTTCACAAACTGCCACACTCCGTCGAAACGCTTCACCCCGCTCTTGACCTCCCTGCCGAGGGCGTCGTAGTGCGTTATCGTCTCCGGGGAGCCTGTCGCAGTCTGCGTAACGGTGTAGAGCCCGTCCCCTCCCCAGGAGGTGGTCGTCTGCTCCACTCCGCCGTCGGGATATGAGGTTTGGGTGAGGTTACCCCAGCTGTCGTAGGTATACGTTGTCGTTCGGTTGCGGTAGTCCGTCACCGACGTCGGCTTGCCGAACTTGTTGTAGTTCGAATACGTAGTAGTATGTCCCAGGGCATCGGTCTTGCTCACCAGATAGCGTCCGTTCGAATCGTAGACCAGAGTGTCCCCCACGAACTCCGTGGCGTCATAGGGCGCGGTCTTCTCCGAGGTTACGTTGCCGTGAGAGTCGTAGGTCCGGCGGGTAGTGGAGACGAGGTATACTCCGAACAAGTCGAAGCCCGGGCCAAGGCGCAGGGAGTCACGGCTGTCCGAATTGCGAGTTGGAAAGTCAATGATCTCATTGGCCCCTATGTACTCTTTTGTCGTCAGCCTTCTTCCGAGGTTGTCATATGTATGGACAGTTGTTTCCTTGTGGGAATGGGATGAGTCTCCGTCGGTCTCGCGCGTAAGTACCTGCCGAAGGACAAGACCCAGGAGATACTTGGATGGAGTGACACTGTTTTGATAGGTATAAGAGACCTGTTCCGTCTGAGGCGTGCTGTTCCCGATCTGACGGCTGACAAGGACACTCAATGGCAGATCGTATGATCCGTAAGTGTATGAAGTGGTTGTGGTGATCCCCGAAAGCGAGTCTGCTGCGACGCTCTGGATCAGGCGGGGATTGAGCTTGCCGTAGGTGGTGGTATTGGAGTCGTATGTGTTGGTAACGGTAGAGTATGGAGGTATAGTATCCGCTTTGCTGACAGCGACCGAGATTGGAACGCCGAACTTCTGCGGGTCATAAACAGTTGATGTGTAGTTGCCTGTATTCTCTTCCCTGGCGCTTATTCTCCCGAACCCACAGAACCCCAATCCCTTATTGTGAAATACTGCATTGTAATAATCATAGTGACAACGGGAGATAAGAGATACCCCTCCGGCGAAGTGACTTTTGGATTTAAGAATTGTTATAGGAGCAGACAGAGAATAGAAACCATCTGACAGAGAATAAGACTGTGAGGGATCCTTGTGGTAACAAGACGGACTGGTCGCTTTGCTGTATGTGTTTTCCTGAACATTCCCGAAACTATCCTCGAAAGAAATGACTAGTCGGTTCAGGCTGCGGTCTTCATCAAAGGTATATTTATAGACGTAATGATTATGAAGGACTATACAATGCGAAGCTGTGCCGGACAAGAGGTCGTTCACCGGAAGGAGTTCGCAGCCGGAAGGGATTGTTTGCGAGGATACTATTGTGTTGGTATCGCTAATGACTCCATTTTCATTTGGATAAATCGTAATCGCCGTCCCGGAGGTTTTAATCACGTCCGTCAGCCCGTCCGAATTCAAATCGAGAAGGACGAAGGAATCGTTAGGATCGTGAGTGGCGGCGGAACAGGTTCTGCGGACGAATGAGCCCCCAGTATATGAATATATATTCCATTCGTTCCCTCCGCTGACATAATACGTTTCGTCTTCAATTGTCTCATAATAACCGACTCCGGGGTCCTTGACGATGTCAATATAACCATCTCCATTCATATCGGCAAAATAATGAATGCCGGTCAATACGCCGGGATCCATTCCCGAAACCGTTCTGTCAGGAACGAACACGCCGCTGGAATTGCAGGAATAATGCTGATATCCATTTATGTTCCCCACGAAGACATCCGTTTTCCCGTCATTATCCAGATCATATACCAGATACTTGAATTCATCCCCGGGGGTCAGGTCAAAGGTTTGATGCTCGCTCTTTGTGTGTGATACAAGATCAACGAGGGTGGTATATGAGTCACATTCACGTCCAAGGGGATCTGTGTTGTGGGAGATGGTCAGCAATTGCAGGTGACCGGTATCATCAAAACGTCCGAAGTAGAAAACCCTCGAGGCCGGACTGATATGATTATCATACTCCAAGACACCACGGATATTGATGTCGAATAAGGAGTACGTCATCTGATTATAAGACTCATTATACCTGTATATCGTGATGCGATAAGTCGTATAATCGCCCGTGAAATTAATATAATTAACCTTAATAATCTCATCTGCGCCGTCGCCGTCAACATCCGCCACTTCAATTGCCTGCATTCCGCTGCCAGCGCTTATCGTAAACGTGCTGTAATTATTGCTCAAGCGCGGTGCTATTAAGATTTTATGATTGCTACTATACTCGCTTCCCCAGGAATTGTAAGGGTATGACCCCAGAGGAAAGTATGTGTGTAGATCAGGGAGTATAACAAGACCGTCGTTATACTCTCCCTTAACGAGTTTGCCTCGAAGCCGTCTCTCTTTTCCGCTCCAGTCATAGCCCTCGTTTGCTATGGAGCCATCGAATTCACGATCAAGATCGCGCGTAGTCAATGCACTTGGGTACGAGAAATTAAGTGGGCGAAGTTCTTCAGTTCCTGTCCGCATCGATACAGATGACAGCAGATAGGCTCCATGCCTTTGAATATACTCAAGACTATAGCCGGCAAGAAGAGAGTCGCCCTCCGCATATGATGTGATGCCGGTAAGGACCTTGTTCAAAGAAAGTGAATCACCCGCAAAATACTTTGTCTGCGAGCTCCGCGAAGAATAAGAAAAAGATATCTTCCCCTTCGGGGCCGTGGGGGTGACGTAGTCATAATCAATCTGATCGGGGTAATACTGCCGTTCACCTGGAAGGTAGTAAAAGCTGATCTTATTTCCATCAACATCCTCCAGCTGAGTAATAGGATAAGATGTTTTGGTGCTAATTGTTGTAGGCCATCCGAAGGTTGCCTTGCTGCCATCCGGATAGAGCGCCGTAAAATGAGAAACAGCTCCGGATAACTTTGTGTGTTTTTTAATTTGGATATTGCCTCTCGCTGTTGTGTAGGGATAATAAGAGTAAAGAGCAGTGTTGTCGGATTGAACGATGGGGACTCCATCCAGGGCATATACCTGATTGTCACCAGATACAATAGGCGATGTTATAGTGCCATTGTAATACAGAGTCTTCCCTGTCAATGTAATTGAAGAGAGCCCGGAAATCGCCCAGCCGTACCCTGCAAGGCCATCACCGGCCTGACTGTTGTATACGAGGGCAATAGAAGGAGCAAAACTGCTCACCGAACTGGTGGCGATTGGAATTATATAGGTGCGTGCGCCAGTGGGGGATGTGCCTTCCGTACAGGGTATAGCCCCTATAGAGTAATTCGTAGGATTAGAACGGAGACTCTGCCTGGCGCCTAGAACTGGCTTTTGAAACGAGAGTGAATCGAGAGATCTGTTCAGCCAAAGGCTATCCCTAAGATATGGATCTGCTGGAGCAGAAGAGTGTTTGATCGGTTGAAAATGGCTGACTTTGGGGATATATGAAACAAGGACGTCACCATTGTCCAGATTGGCGACAAGGCTATCGCTGGCGGTATCTTGAGCGAAAGCGAGATCAGTGAGAAGAAAACCGCCAAGAGAGAGAATTGCCAATATTAACCGATGTGGGATATGTGCTCTCATAACTCAAGAATAAGATGGTCTTCACATATTTAGCAATAGTTGTCGAATGAAAAAGAGTTGAGTACACCAAAAGCCAGTTTTATGTACCAAATCCTCTTTATGCACGCTAGGTATAGCCTTACGCGTATTATACAGTAAAGGTTGATCGCCAACTGTTAGAACACCACCCTCATCGTGAGTCCGGCGACGGGCTGAAGAGTGTTGGATGTGCAGAATTGCCCCGAAGCGGCGGGTGTGTAGGCGAAGTAAGGTTCGATCTTCACGTCAAGGCCGGCCTGCAAGGAACGCAGGTCCTGATAGTACATGTTCTTGATCTTGGCGATATGAACAGCATCGTAGATACTCCAAATTCCGAATCCGAATCGGACGAGCGTGACGATAGAACCAAAGTTGCCGTACTGGATGCTGGTGACACCGTCGGATTGAGTCACTGTGGCATCCGTCCTTGCGAGGACATACAATCCGGCGTTTATGCCCATAACAAGAAGTCCGCGTCCCCATTGCTCATCGATGCATTCACCGAGTCCGGGGATAAAGAATGACGCCAGTCCAGCCCAGAAGCGGCTGTAGGGGTCACCGGGCTGATGAACATACATGCGCGCGTTATAAAGGTGTTTGTAGTCGGAATACTTCATTCCCTCGGTTATCTCGCCAGCCGCATTGAGCATGATCTGAGAGGAAGAATAAGAGTTCCCGAAAACTTCAGTTTCCCCATTTTCGTAGACAATGCGGAACACTTCTGAAATGGGAGTATGGTACAGAGGACCGTCGGGATTATTATACTTCTTGTATGCGATTTCGGTAGTGCTGACTTCAAACACCTTTGCCTCGATATCGCTTCCATTCTTGAACGTGATGATGTCTTGCGCCATGACGGCCGGGATAACCGACAGCCACAGGCAGAAAGAAAGAATTATCTTTTTCATAATGATCGTTTAATGCTGTCAGGCAAATTTAACGAAAATTGTCATATTTGTAATATGAAACGTTTATTTGCATTCTGCCTCGGGGCAGCACTTATTATGGCATCTTCTTGCACTGTTAAGAACGACAAGGTGGAGGGATTCCGCTATCTGGTGGACGAATTCGCCGACCTCAAAGTGATGAGGTATACTATCCCTGGTTGGGAGAACCTTACTCTTCAGCAGAAGGAGTATTGCTATCACCTCGCTGAAGCGGCTAAGTGGGGCCGCGACATCATGTGGGATCAGAACTCCGCAGGTAATATTACACTCCGACACGCTCTCGAGAACATACTTAATAATTACACGGGCGCGCGTGAGGGCGAGCAGTGGGACGCTTTCGTAGTTTATGCGAAGCGCGTGTTCTTCTCCAACGGAGTACATCATCACTACGCCGAGGATAAGATCTTCCCCGATTGCAGCAGGGAGTATTTCGAGAGCTTGCTCTCCTCAGTTGGAGAGAATGCGGCTATCGCGAGCTATGTCTACGACAAGACCAAGGGCCTTCAGCGCCGCTCAACCGAGACCAGCGGTGATATCGTAAAGCTTTCGGCCGTTAACTTCTACGACGGAGTTACCCGCGAAGAAGTGGAGAAATACTACGAAAGCATTGAAGTAAAGGGAGACCCCCATCCGATTGCTTACGGCCTTAACACCAAGGTCGTGAAGCAGGATGGAAAGATCGTTGAACTTCCCTGGAAGAAGGGCGGCCTGTACGACGGCGCTATCAGCCATATCTGCGAAGAGCTGGCCAAAGCGGCCGAGGTCGCGGAGAACGACATCCAGAAAAACGCCCTCGCGCTGCTGATCAAATACTATGAGACCGGCGACCTGCGCGTGTGGGACGAGTTCAACATCGAGTGGGTGAAGGACACAATCGGTACGGTCGATTTCATCAACGGCTTCATCGAGGACTATAACGACCCTCTCGGCCGTAAGGGTTCCTGGGAAGGCTATGTCAATATCAAGGACTTCGAAGCCTCGCGCCGTACGGAGACTATCTCGAAGAACGCGCAGTGGTTCGAGGACAACTCGCCTGTAGACCCGCGCTTCCGCAAGAAGGAGGTAAAGGGCGTCAGTGCGAAAGTCATCAATGCCGTCTGCCTTGCCGGCGACAGCTATCCTTCGACCCCGATCGGAATTAACCTCCCTAACGCGGACTGGATCCGCAAGGAGTACGGCAGCAAGAGCGTGACTATCGCCAACATCACCCACGCCTACGACTATGCGGCCCAGGAATCGCCGAAGAACATGCTCGACGAGTTCGCATGGGACGACGAGGAAAAGGCCATGGTCCGCAAGTACGGCCCGTGGGCGGACGAAGTCCACACCGACCTCCACGAATGCCTTGGGCATGGTTCCGGCCAGCTGCTGCCCGGAGTAAGCACTACCGCGATGGGCGAGTATGCTTCGGCGCTCGAGGAGGCTCGCGCAGACCTGTTCGGCCTTTATTACACGGCCGACCCGAGGATGGTTGAGTTAGGCATTATGCCCGACAAAGATGCCTACAAGGCCGAGTATGCGAGCTATATCCGCAACGGTCTGTTTACGCAGTTTACCCGAGTCGAGCTTGGCCGCCCGAACACCGAGGCCCATATGCAGAACCGCAAGCTTATCGCGCAGTGGTGCTATGAGAAGGGCGCGAAGGACAATGTTATCGAGAAGAAAGTCCGCGACGGAAAGACCTATTTAGTGGTCAATGATTATGAGAAACTGCGTGGCCTGTTCGCCGAGCTTCTGGCCGAAATCCAGCGCATCAAGAGCGAAGGCGATTATAAGGCCGGCAAGTATCTGATCGAGACCTACGCAGTAAACATAGATCCTGAACTCCATAAGGAAGTGAAGGCTCGCTATGAGGCCCTCCAACTCAAGCCTTACGGAGGATTTATCAATCCTGAAATTGTTCCGGTAAAGCGCTTCGGAAAAGTCGTTAACTATAAGGTAGAGTACCCCGACGACTTCCTCGCCCAGCAGTTGGAGTATGGAAAGCGCTACCGCGCACTTTAAACACAGGATAAGGACTTTTTGCCCGCATCCTGTGGAGATTTGCCACAGGATGACGTGATTTTGCTGCTATCCTGTGGCAATTTGCAGTGCGGCGACGCGGTCCCTTTCGAGCTGACTCTTCAGCTCGTCAAATGAATTGAAGCGGATTTCGTCGCGGAGTTTTCGGACGAAAGAAACCTTGAGGTCGAGACCATATATCATTTCGTCGAAGTCGAAGATATTGCTCTCGATTTTTTCGTTGTGGTCGATATTGGTCATGCCCCACAACTGCCGGCCGTCGACCTCTACCCTGCTAAGATATGCTCCCGCCTTGGGCAAACACTTCAGCGGTTCGCGAAGTTTCATGTTCGCCGTCGGGAAACCTATCGTCCGGCCCATCATGTTTCCGCTCACCACCACCCCGCTCAGGCTGTACTCGTAACCCAGCATCGCGCTGGCCGCCTCAACGTCTCCCGACGCCAGCGCTTTTCGTATTTTCGTCGACGAAATGGTGTAATCATAGTCGTCACCACCGACCTGATCGGTGGTCCTGGATGCCCGATCGGGGTCGGGCATGACGTGGGGGGATACGACCAGCGCTTCTAGACCGGCAGCGTCAGCTAGTTTTGCTATTTCATTAGTGGATAATTGATCGCTGCCGAACCGATTGTCGTACCCCAGGACGATGGAGCTGACGTCATAGTCGCGGCGAAGAAGATCGAGGTACTGGGAGGCGGTGAGGGCGGCGAAGTCGCGGGTGAAGGGCAGGACGATGACATCGTCTACCCCAAGCGCCTTGAGAAGAGCGGTCTTCTCGTCGAGCGAGCTGAGCAGCCTGAGGCCGCGCGGATCCTTTCCGAGGACGACCCGCGGGTGGGGCCAGAATGTGATGACGAGACTCTGCTCGCCCCGCTCTCGCGCGGTTTTCAGCAGAGTCTCTATCACTGCACGGTGTCCTAGATGGACTCCGTCAAAAAAGCCTGTTGAAGCTACAGCCATCTGACGACGGGGAAATCCTGACGGTGAGGAAGGAGGTCGTTCTTAGGGTAGATACGGGTACCTACCTGGTACATACCCGTCCTCTCAGGGAGAACCGTCACGCGGAAGGTAGCAATACCGTTCTCATAGCTTACCAGCTCGAACGGAGCTACTTCCTGGATGTGGTGATTGCCCTTGACGTCGGTCGAGGTAAAGATCATCTCCACTCCGATGTCTTCCGGCTTGATACGTCCGAGATCGATCTGGACCTCGCCTGTGAGAAGATTTTCCTGAGAAAGAACGTAGGATGCGCTCGGCTGGGTATAGGAGACGATACGCATGTTGTTCCATTCTTCCGCCATGAACTGCTTCCAGTCTGCAATCTCACGCGCGACTGCGGCTCCGTCTGCGGCAAGCTTGGAATAGCGCTCTGCCTGAGGAACGTAATACTGGTTGCAGTAGTCAGTAAGCATACGGTTGGTAGTGAAGTTCGAAGCTACCTTCGCGATAGTGTTCTTGATGTAGCCTATCCACTTCACGGGCAGGCCGGACTGCTTGTCGACATCGTAATAGTCGGGAGCGATTTCGTTCTCGATAGTCGCATAGATAGTCGCGGCATCCAGCTCGTTCTGGTAGTTCTGGTCGTCGTAGGT
>CAJOJC010000058.1 GCA_905234775.1 uncultured Bacteroidales bacterium
AAGGCCGCCGGAGGACTTGCTATCATCGGTACCGAGAGACACGATTCACGTCGAGTAGACCGTCAGCTCCGAGGCCGAAGCGGCCGTCAGGGAGACCCCGGCTCCTCCATCTTCTACATCTCGCTTGAGGATAAGCTGATGCGTCTGTTCGGTTCCGAGCGTATCGCCTCAGTAGTCGATAAACTCGGCATGCAGGAAAACGAGGCTCTCGAAAGCCCGATGCTCTCAAAGGCTATCGAAAACGCTCAGAAGAAAGTCGAGGAAAACAACTTCGGCGTTCGTAAGAACCTCATCGAGTACGACGACGTAATGAACTATCAGAGAGAGGCGATCTATTCCCGCAGGCGCAATGCTATCAAGGGAGACAAGATCGAGATCGACCTCCAGAATATGATGGTTGATACGGCTTCTATTATCGTAGATTCCTGCGACGGCTACAGCTTCCAGGATTTCGAGGAGACCGTAATGGCTCGTCTTTCTATCGATACGAAGATTTCTACAACCACTCCCGTAAAGACGCCCTCGTGAAGGCCCTCTGCGACCACATGAATGAGTGCTATAGGCGCCGTATGGACGTAATGGTGGAGAAGCTTCGCCCTATCATCAAGATGGTCTACGAGAAGCAGGGAACCATGTACCAGAATATCGCTATTCCGGTAAGCGACGGCCGTAAGGTGATGACTCTTTCGGTAAATCTTGAAAAGGCCTATAACTCAGAAGGCCGTGAGGTTGCGAAGACCCTCAGCCGCAACATCATCCTCTTCCAGATCGACGACCATTGGAAGAACCACCTCCGCGAGATGGACGATCTCAAGCAGAGCGTCCAGAACGCTTCCTACGAGCAGAAAGATCCGAAGGTAGTCTACAAACTGGAGAGCTACAACCTCTTCGCCGCGATGCTTGAATCCCTGAACCAGGACGTCCTGTCGTTCCTCCTCAGGGCCTTCATCCCTCTGAACGACGAACAGCCCAAGCGTGCAGTCCAGACTAAGCCGGATATGTCACGCCTCCAGGCCCGTCACTCAGACCTCGTCACCAACGGCGAACAGAAAGCGAATACTCCCGTGAAAGCGGAGCAGAAGGTCGGACGCAACGATCCTTGCCCTTGCGGAAGCGGAAAGAAATATAAGAACTGCCACGGAAAAGGCATTGTATAGATTATTTAATCATTAAACTATTAATAACATGGATTTTCAGAAAGTAAAGAACGCCGTTGAGCCCGAGGTAAGCGTCAACGACGTAAGCCGTATCTCAATCGGCACTATCATCAAGGGAGAAATCTCCTCCGACTGCGACATCCGCATCGACGGAAAGATCGAAGGTAAAGTCTACTCCAAGGGTAAGATCGTTGTCGGCCCTCAGGCCCAGATCAACGGCGGTCTCGCTTGCCAGAACCTCGATTTCTGGGGCAAGATGAAGGGCGATATCTATGTTAAGGATCTTCTCACCCTCAAGGCCAAAGCCGCTATCGACGGCAATGTCCACGTCAACAAAGTACAGGTCGAGATGGGCGCCCTTATCAACGGTACCTCTCACATGATCTCTCCCGAGGAGTACGATCAGCTCATCGAGAAATTCGTCACTACCAAGCTTCCCGAGAAGCCTGTGATGAAGAAATAACTCGGTTTTTTGTTATGTGATGCGCGGTCAGCAGTTGCCCCTGTCCGGGGGTGGACAGGTCCGCCAGGGGCTAACTGCTGAACCGCTTATTCGATGACAGCGGAGAGTAGGAGTTCGGGAGCCTCGGCGTCTATGGCGTTCGAGGCTTCTTCAGCTGTAGCGTAGAAGGCCGCGAACTGGCCTGGTGTGACGCTGCGCTGGGGTTCGTCGAAGAGGACGAAAAGATTCTCGCCACGGACGATGGCGATGGCATTCTGAAGAGGCTGACGATAGCGGAGGCGGACACGGAAGCGGCGGATTTCGCCGTCGGTCATGTCGGCGCCAGGCCTGAGCCAATGAAGATCTGAAAGCGGAAAACGCACACAACTGCGGAAAAGACCAGGATGCGTTTCTCCTTCGCCTACGTAGACGCGATTGGCTTCGACGTCTGTTGCAATTACGAACAGAGGTTCCACATGGCCGCCGATCGCGAGGCCCTTCCTCTGACCGAGGGTGAAGAACTGCGCGCCTTCGTGACGGCCGGCGATTATGCCCCAGGGATTGGCCTTGTAGCGGGTCTTTTTGATGTGCTTCTTTCCGCTGCGGTATGTTTCGGTCTCGAACTGGATAGAATCATATCGGATAGGAGTCGAAATCTCTATCAATTCCTCTTCAGTGAGGCCTTTAAGACCGAGGGCACGGGCCTTGGAAACAAGAGCACGGTCGCGCTGATACTTCTCTGAATCCTTGTAATACTGTTCGTAAACCTCCACCACATCGCCTTCGACGCTTGCGAGTTTCTGCTGGAGGAATACCGGCAGATCTACTTTTCCTACGAAGCATATTCCCTGAGAGTCCTTGCGGTCTGCCGACGGAAGATCCGCTTCTGCGGCGAGCCTGCGGACTTCGCTCTTACAGAGGTCGCCTATGGGGAAGATAGCCGCTTCAAGTTGCTCCTGATTGAGCTGACACAGGAAATAGCTCTGGTCCTTGCCGGGATCTACACCTTCCAGCAGGCTGTAACTGCCATCGGGATTCTGTCTCTTGCGGCAATAGTGACCGGTTGCTACGTGGGTTGCTCCGAGCGAGCGGGCCTTCTCGAGGAATGCGTCGAACTTGATCTCGCTGTTGCAGAGGACGTCCGGGTTGGGCGTACGGCCGGCTTCGTATTCGGCGAACATATAATCAACGACCCTCTGACGATACTGCTTGCTTAGGTCGACGAAATAGAAGGGAATGCGAAGCTTTCGGGCCACGAGCTCGGCTACGAAGCGGTCTTCTTCCCACTCGCAGTCACCGTGGAGGGTGCCTTCAGTGTCGTGCCAGTTCTGCATGAACATGGCGAAAACATCGTAGCCCTGCTGCTTCAGAAGCAGAGCTGCGACACTGGAGTCTACGCCTCCCGAAAGACCTACACAAATTTTCATTCCGCTGCAAAGATAGTCCAAATTATGATTTCTTGTAAGAAATATCTATCTTTGAGGTTACTAATCACTTGATATGACGGACAAAGAGATAAAAATCGACTTCCAGGAGTACAAAACTCTCGATGAACTCTCGAAGGAAGACAAGGAGCTTGCTCAGGCGGCAATCTCCGCGATGCAAGGTTCTTATGCCCCTTATTCTCACTTCAATGTAGGCGCCGCGGTCCGTATGGAAAACGGAGTAATCGTCAAAGGCGCCAATCAGGAAAACGCAGCGTTCCCCTCAGGTCTTTGCGCCGAGCGTACCGCGATGTTCGCGGCAGGCGCAGCCTATCCTGACAAGGCGATGACAAGCATCGCTCTTGCCGGTGGCGTGATGGGGCGCATCTGCGCCACCCCCGCCACCCCTTGCGGCGCCTGCCGCCAGGTGATGGCCCAATATCAGTCCAAGGGTGGAAAGAAGATGTCCGTAATCATGATCGGCAAGGACAGAATCTGGAAATTCCACAGCGTCGATGACATCCTGCCGCTGATCTTCGATTCTATTTAAAGCGCTTTCGCAGCGTTGATTCCGGCGAGGAAGCCGGTGCAGAAGGCGACCTGGAGGTTGTAGCCGCCGGTGTCGCAGTCCATGTCTAGGACCTCGCCGCAGAAATAGAGGCCGGGGACAACGCGGGATTCGAGGGTCTTGGCGATGACATCGTCCGTGCTCACGCCGCCGGCGGTGATGACGCAGCGCTCATAGCCCACGTAGCCGGCGATATCGAACTTCCACTCCTTCAGCGCTTTAGCGATCGAGACCAGGTTAACCCAGACTTTGGTGTCCGTACGGCCGCGCCTTTCGAGGGTCATGACCTCCGGGTTGCAGGCTATGAAGGCGGGAATCAGCTCCCACGGCATCAGCATCCCGAGCAGGATGCGGCATTTCTCTTTTTCATGGAGCCGGGCGCTGCGCGGGTCCTTGTCAACCTCTTTCCACAGCTCTTTCACCCTGGTCGTGAGCTCGGTTAGCTCGACTCCGCTTTTGAGGTCGAGGACCACGCTGACCCGTGAGCCGTTGATGAGCGATTTCACGGCCTTGCGGCTGATCTGGAAACCGACCGGACCCTCGAGCCCGCCGTCGGTAAAGTCGACGTCGCCGAATTCTTCCTGCGCGACCGAACCCTCGACGAGCAGCTGAACGCCGATGTTCTTGAGTTGGATCCCGCAGAGCTTGTTCCCAAGCTCGGAGAGGGGAGTGGTGCGGTCGATATGGCCCCCGCGCTCGGGGCTCTGTTTGTAGCCCAGAGGCACAAGAGCGGTGAGCGAAGGGAAGGTAGGGACCAGGTTGTGGCCGGTCTGGGTTGCCCAGCGGTAGCCGTCGCCCGTGGAACCGGTCGTGGGGTAAGAAAGCCCGCCCGTGGCTATGATGAGCTTGGCGCAAGTGTACGTCCGCTCGTCTGTGCAGGTCAGTTTGAAGCCGCCGGCGGAGAGGCGGTCGATCGTGCGGACCTCGGTCTCCGTCTCTATTTTAACTCCGCGCGAATTGCACGCGCGCACGATGGTATCGACCACGTCCGAGGCATGGTGGGACTCGGGATAGGCGCGATCGCCCCGCTCGACTACCGCCGGCATCCCGTAGGAGGCCAGCAGGTCGATGATGCCCTGGGGAGTCAGATTATAGAACGAGGGCTTGACGAAGTTCGCCTTGCTGCGGATGTGGGCGCTGAATTCGTTCCAGTCTTTGAGATTGGTGAAGTTGCAGCGGCCCTTTCCCGTAATCATTATCTTTCTGGCAGGACGGGGCATCTTTTCCAGAAGGGTGACCTGGGCTGAACTGCCCGCCTTCACCAGGGTAGAAGCTGCTCCGTATGCAGCCATCAGGCCGGATGCTCCGCCGCCTATGATTATGATATCCGATTTCATACAAAAAAAGGGAAAGCGATGTACATCGCACCGCTACAACCTCATACCCTTGCTGCCTTCCGACTTTTGAGGGAGCTGGTCGTGTACGACTTTCCCCGCCGCAAATATACAACTTTTTATTAAATTTGCGTGTATGAAAGAGTTCAAGCACAAAGAAGGGGTCTACGTCCCGGATATCGGAATAGACTACCCTAAAGACGACCCCTCAACCAGGCTGGTCGAAGTTAAGGTCCAGGATTCTTCGCAGGGCCGCTGGCAGTTCGACGAAACCTATCCTTATACAGACAATAGTTTCGGCTACAAGTTCAACCGCAGGCTGAACGCCCTGTTGCTGAGTACCATTATCGCAGCCTATCACAGAATATGCCTTGGCCTGAGGATTGAGGGCCGCGACATACTCCGTAAATACAAAAAAGAACTCAAGGGCGGTGCAGTGACAGTATGTAACCACGTCTGGAGGGAGGATGCAGTGATGGTCTTCCATGCAGTAAGGAAATACTACCACATGCACATGCCCGTCTATGCGAAACACCTCAATAATCCCGGCTTCTACTGGATGCTGCGCTTTATGGGCGGTGTCCCTGTCCCTGAGAGCCTGGCCGGAATGAGAGGCTTCAACGCGGCATTCGACAGTTTCCATGAAATAGGAGACTGGATCCATGTTTTCCCTGAAGCAGTCCGCTGGGATTGCTACACATATCTTCGTCCTTTCCACAAAGGTACCTTCACGATGGCCTACAAGTACGATTGCCCTGTAGTGCCGTGCGTAGTTACCTTCAGGGAGAGAAAGGGTATCTTCCGCCTTACCGGAAAGAAAAAGATTCCTCTGTTTACGATCAGAATTCTGGAACCGGTCTTTGCAGACAAAACCCTACCTCGCAGGGATGCCGTTAAGGACCTTGCAATAAGGGCTCATAAAGAGATGGAAGAGGCGTTGGGAATTATCAATAATCCCTGGCCTGAACTCTACGAAGACTAAAACAGTTTCGGACCCATCGTTGATTTAGCCGCGAGCCTCTCGCGGCTGAATTTTTCTTTGAGGCGTGCGAACTGCTTTTTAGTATCGAGGGTGAAGTTACCGTCCTGGATCCAGGTGAAATACGACGGGTCTGTCTGATAGACCTGGCGGGCGGTCTTCCCCTTGTGTTTTCCGAAATTGACCACTTCCTCGCCCTGCTCGTTGTAGATCAGGGTTCCGGCGAAGTCTACAGTCTTCTTCGCCACAAAGGCGGCGAGGCTCTCGACATCGTTCTTGAGGACATCGGGGTAGCGGTCCAGCTGGCCTTTCAGGACTTCGTAGGTAGCTACGGTATCGGCCTCGGCGGTGTGTGCATTGTCGAAATCTTCTCCGCCGCAGTAGAAACGATAGGCGGCGCGAAGGTTCCTCGGCTCCATCATGTGATAGATGTTCTGGACATCCACCATCCTGGGGGAATGGAGGTCTACGTCAAGATGTTTTCCGGCCAGCTCGGCCCTCTCAAACTCCTCGGCGAGCATGGGGAGATCGAACTTGGCCGAATTGAAACCGGCCAGATCCGAATCCTTGAGCCACTCTGCGACTTCGTCTGCAACCTCATAGAAGGTGGGGCAGTCTACGAGCATATCGTCTGTAACTCCGTTGACCTTCGAAGCGGCGGGATCGATCGGGCGCTGACAGCGCTTTTCATAGTCCCATGGCTTTATTTTCCAGGTTTTGATGCGCTGTTCGCCGCCCGGGAAGACCTTTACGAAACTGAGTTCGATGATGCTGTCGTTAGGGATATTCAGCCCCGTACTCTCTATATCGAAGAAAAGCAGGGGCCTCTGGAGATTGAGTTCCATGGGCTGGGTACTTTATGAGACCATGATAGGCATGATGATGCCGCAGATCTTCTCGCTTTCAGCCTCTTCCTCCGAAGGAACGATAAGGGCTGCGCGGCGAGGATCCGCAAACTTCATCACGACCGTCTCGCAGGTCATATTGCTGAGGATTTCAATAAGGAAGCTGCTCTTGAAACCAATGCTAAGGTCGGTTCCGGAGTAATCGCAATTGATCTTTTCGTAGGCTGCAATAGCGAAGCCGAGGTCCTGGGCGGTAATCTCGAGCTGGCCGGGTTTGAGGTCGAACTTGATGTGATTCGAGGCCTTATTGGCGCAGACTGCGACGCGGCGGACAGTATCGAGGAGCTGGGCCCTTTCGATCTTCAGGATATTGCTGTTGTTCTGAGGGATGACGTCGCGGTATTTAGGATACCTTCCCACGATAAGGCGGCAGACCATCATAGTCTGGCCGAACTTGAAGACGGCGGTATTGGTATCGAAGGATACCTCTACGGTCTCGACTTCCTTTCCGAGGATACTCTTAAGGACGCCTGCGGGCCTTTTGTGGAGGATGAAGGAAGCCTCGGCGGGAGCCTGGAGATCTTCGTCTGTATAGCAAATGAGTTTGTGTGAGTCTGACGCAACGAGGGTAGTACTCTGAGTTCCCATATCGAAGAAGATACCGTTCATCGCGGGACGCATTTCGTCGTCTGCGGTAGCGTAGATAGTTCCGCTGATACCGTCTGCGAGGGCCTGGGCCGGGAACACGAAGGTCTGGGCGTCTTCTCCTGCGCCGATGATCTCGGGATAGTCTTCTGCAGGGAAGAAGGGCAGGGAGGAATTACCGTTTGCCCAAGTGCATTCGAACGAGCTGTCGGAGGTAGTCTTAATCTCGACGGGCTGATCCGGCAGGGCCTTGATCAGATCGATCATCTGACGGGCGGGCACTGCGATCGAACCTTCTTCCTTCAGATCCACTGCGAGGGTCGTACGAAGGGTGAGCTCCTGGTCGGAGGCGGTAATCTCGAGGTTGCCGTTCTTGGCAACGAAGAGGAAGTTTTCAAGAATAGGAAGCACCGACTTTGCGGGGATGGCCTTCGAGACATCCATTATGCTTTTGAGGAGTTCTGCACTCGAAACGTTGAATTCCATATATGTTTTGCTTTTGTTTATCTGGGCAAATATAACAAATATCCTGGATATTTGGCACACAATTTGACTTTATAAATCACGCTCAATGAATAATTGTAAAAACATCAATAGTACTATGCGTAAAACCGTTTTTTCTCTTATGGCAGCGCTTGGCCTGGCGGCCGCGGTGCCCGCTTATTCTGTCAATTTGTCAGAACCTCAGCGTGATTATCCCGACTTCACCTATGCTGCGGAAACCGCAGTCGAGGCAGTCGTTTATGTAGAAGTGACCGTAACTCAGACCTACCAGAGGCCTCAGATAGACGATCCGTTCTTCCGTTTCTTCTTCGGAGACGAACTTGGCCAGCCCCAGAGCCGTGAGCGCAAGGGCAGCGGTTCGGGCGTCATCATCCGCCCGGACGGTTATATCGTCACCAACAACCACGTAGTCTCGCAGGCTACGAAAGTCCGCGTCACCCTCAACAACAACCGTTCTTATGACGCGACCGTCATCGGAACCGACCCGGCGACCGACGTGGCCCTTATCAAGATAGACGCTACCGGCCTGCCGGCCCTCACCTTCGCAGACTCGGACAAACTCCGCCTCGGAGAGTGGGTGCTCGCAATCGGCTCGCCCTACGATCTCCGTTCGACCATCACGGCCGGAATCGTGAGTGCGAAAGGCCGCTCGATGCCCAACTATACCGGAGAATTCAAGATTGAATCTTTCATCCAGACGGATGCTGCCGTGAACCCCGGAAACTCCGGCGGAGCCCTTGTCAACAAGAAGGGCGAACTGGTGGGCGTTAATACCGCAATTATCTCTCAGACAGGCTCTTACACCGGTTATTCTTTTGCCGTTCCTTCGAACATCGTAAAGAAAACCGTAGCCGACCTCATGGACTTCGGAACCGTCCGCAGGGCGAAACTCGGAGTCATGATGAAACCTGTCGATGAAAAAATCGCAGAAGAGATGAAACTTTCGACTCTCGAGGGCGTATATATTGTTGAGGTCAGCAAAGGCGGCGCTGCAGAGAAGGCCGGTATCAAGGAAGGAGACATAATCCTTACCGTAGACGGAAAAACCGTTACAAGTACCTCCTCGCTGCAGACTATAGTGAACGGATATCACCCCGGCGACGTAGCCCAGGTCTCGTTCGTTCGCAGCGGCAAGAAACACACCGTGAAGGTGACCTTTACCAGCGATTCGGAAACAACTCCTAAGGCTCTCGAAGACGGAACGGTTCTGTTCTACGGAGCGAAGCTTAAGGCTGCGGATTCGAAGACACTCTCAGCCCTGAGAATCAAATCCGGAGTGGAAGTCGTCTCCGTTGGTAACGGACAACTTGCTGCCGCCGGCGTTCAGGACGGCCTGATCATCAGATTCGTAAATGATCAGCCTGTCTCGAAGCCTCAGGATGTGGTGGATCAGGCCGGAAAAGCCGGCAGGGTAGTAGTCATCGAAGGTGTCACTCCCGCTGGCAGATCCGTCTTCTTCGCCCTCCCTAAGGAGCAGTAAAGTTTTAGACAGATAATGAGACAGCTTAAGATTACAAAAAGCATCACCAACCGCGAGAGCGCCTCGCTGGACAAGTATCTCCAGGAAATTGGCCGCGAAGAGTTGGTGTCACCGGAAGAAGAAGTAGAACTCGCCCAGAGAATCCGTAAAGGAGATCAGGAAGCGCTTGAAAAACTGACAAAAGCCAACCTCAGGTTCGTGGTTTCCGTTGCGAAACAGTACCAGAACCAGGGCCTTAGTCTTCCGGACCTTATCAACGAAGGTAACCTCGGTCTTATCAAGGCGGCGGAGAAATTCGATGAAACCCGCGGTTTCAAGTTCATCTCCTACGCAGTGTGGTGGATTCGCCAGAGCATCCTCCAGGCCCTTGCAGAGCAGAGCCGTATAGTACGTCTGCCGCTGAACCAGGTCGGATCGCTCAATAAGATCAACAAGGCGCTCGGCCGCTTCGAGCAGGAAAACGAGCGTCAGCCTTCGACAGAGGAACTTGCCGAGATGATCGACATCCCTCGCGATAAGATTGCCGATACCTTAAGGGTCTCAGGACGCCATGTAAGCGTAGACGCCCCCTTCGTAGAGGGCGAAGACAACAGCCTACTGGATGTCCTCCCGAATGACGATTCGCCTATGGCCGACAAGGGCCTTACCAACGAATCGCTCAGTACCGAGATCGAGCGTTCGCTCCAGATCCTCACCCCTCGCGAGAGGGAGATCATCAAGTGTTTCTTTGGCATCGGCTGCCAGGAAATGACTCTTGAGGAGATCGGCGAGAACCTCGACCTCACCAGGGAGCGCGTCCGCCAGATTAAAGAGAAAGCTATAAGGAAGCTCAAGAAACCGTCCGCAAGTAAACTCCTTAAGACCTATCTGGGATAATGACTGCGGAACAGTTCCTTGCCTCGAAGGCCTCAGAGGCTGTACAGGCCCTTTATGGCGCTTCAGTTCCGGCTGATTCGCTCCAAGTAGCGGTTACGCGCAAGGAATTCGAGGGAGACTATACTCTCGTAGTTTTTCCCCTCCTGAAGACCTCGCACCAGGCCCCGGAAGCTACCGGAAACGCAATAGGAGAATACCTCAAGGCGAACTGCCCTGAGGTTTCTTCGTACAATGTGGTGAAGGGTTTCCTCAATATCTGCCTCTCCGGAACCTATTGGAGAGAGGCCCTTCAGGGCGTTGTGGCAGACAAAGACTTCGGCCGTCTTCCTTCTACTGGAAAGACTGTGATGGTTGAGTTTTCCTCTCCTAACACCAACAAACCCCTCCACCTCGGCCATGTCCGCAACAACCTTCTCGGCTCTTCGGTATCCGAGATACTGAAAGCCGCCGGAAACAAGGTAATCAAGGCGACCCTGGTCAACGACCGCGGAGTCCATATCTGCAAGAGCATGTATGCGTGGGAGAAGCGCTTCGACGGCGCTACCCCCGAATCCACCGGCAAGAAGGGCGACCATCTCGTAGGCGACTGCTACGTAGAGTATGCCAAGATGGAGAAGGAAGATCCTTCCGTAGCCGACGACGTCCATAAGATGCTGGTCGACTGGGAAAAAGGCGATCCCCATGTCCGTGAGCTCTGGAAGATGATGAACGGCTGGGTGTTCGACGGCTTTGCCCAGACATACAAGGCCCTCGGAATCAGTTTCGACCGTACGTACTACGAGTCCCAGACCTACCTGCTCGGAAAGGAGCTGGTCCAGAAGGGCCTCGATACCGGTGTTTTCCAGCGCGATCCCGACGGCTCGGTGTGGTGTGACCTCACTGCCGACGGCCTCGACCGTAAGCTCCTTCTTCGTTCAGACGGAACCTCCGTCTACATGACCCAGGACCTCGGTACCGCCGAGCGCAGGTTCGCCGAATACAGCCTCGACTCCCATGTCTACGTAGTTGGAAACGAGCAGGACTATCATTTCCAGGTCCTCAAGCTCGTGCTCGCAAAGCTCGGATTCGACTGGGCGGAGCGCATCTACCACCTCAGCTACGGAATGGTCGAGCTGCCGGAAGGAAAGATGAAGTCCCGCGAGGGAACGGTCGTGGACGCAGACGACCTTATCGAGTCCATGTACAACGAGGCGAAGGCCGCTTCCGACGAATCGGGTAAGCTGGCCGACCTCAGCGCCGAAGAAAAGGACGCCCTCTACCATATGATAGGCCTCGGCGCCCTGAAGTACTTCATCCTCAAGGTCGACCCGAAGAAGACCATGCTCTTCAACCCTAAGGAATCGATCGATTTCAACGGCAATACCGGCCCGTTCATTCAGTATACCCATGCCCGTATCCGCAGCATCCTTCGCAAGGCGGGCGAGCAGGGCCTGAAGTCGGCGGTAGCAGACAGCGCGGAACTCAGCCCCAAGGAAGTAAGGCTCGTGAAGATAATCTCTGCCTATCCTGAAAAGGTGCACGAAGCGGCGGACAGTTTCTCTCCGGCGGTCCTCGCGAATTACTCCTACGACCTCGCAAAGGAATTCAACCAGTACTACCACGACACCCAGATTCTACGCGAGCCAGACGCCGTTCTTCTCAGTATGAGGCTTGAGCTGATTACGGTAGTTGCAGATGTCCTTCGCAGTGCGATGGGCCTTCTCGGCATCAATTTGCCGGATAGGATGTAGATTTATTTTTTTATTCCGATTAATTGCCCTAATATTGCACCACAATTTGAAAATTGAAATGGTACAAGACGGAAAGAAAAGACACGTAGTCAGCTACGAAAACATGTCCCCGGAGCTCTCTGCAGCCTTCGCAGAGAAGTATCCCCGCGGTTTCAACGATTACCTCAATGACCTGGTTAAATACCCGAAACCGGACGGAACGTCATTTTATGCTGTTACAGTCGAAATTCCCGACGCAATATATCTCGTTAAGATCAAGGTAGACGTAGACGACGTCGAAGATCTCGAGCGTTGGCTCGAAGGAGAAGAGGAGGCGGAGGCCGAGCAGCTCACCTCATCACCCGATACCTCCGGCGAGGGCGAAACTCTTCCCGACGACAACATCGCCCAGTACGGCTCGGACGAAGACCCTGCCGACGGCACAGATGCCTAAGCTGAAAGAATCACATAAATTACTGTTGCTGAGCCTTCTTGTAGGGCTCAGCACCGGTTTTGCCGCTGTCCTGCTCCAGGCTCTTATCGGTCTGGTCCAGGCAGGAGTGGCTCCTCTTACTCAGGCTCATCCGCTGTGGAGGATAGTCCTCCCCGGAATAGGAATGCTGATCTCCGGGCTTCTCGTTCGCTACGTCGTCAAGGACAATATCGGCCATGGCGTTACGAAGGTGCTGGTCGCGGTCAGTACCAACGACTCGCGCATCAAGCCCCACAACATGTGGTCGTCCGTCCTTACTTCGGCACTGACCATCGGTTTCGGCGGCTCCGTGGGCGCGGAAGCGCCTATCGTCTACACCGGCGCTGCCATCGGCTCGAATATCGGCCGGGTAGGGAAGCTCTCCTACAGGGGCATGACTATCCTGGTGGGCTGCGGCGCTGCCGGCGCTATCGCGGGCGTGTTCAAGGCCCCGCTGGCCGGCCTGCTCTTCACCCTCGAGATTCTGCTTTTCAACGTTTCGCTGGCGAGCCTGACCCCGCTTCTGGTCTCGACCGTTTCGGCCACGGTGGTGGCCTACCTTTTCCGGGGAGTCGGCCCCTCGTTCGAATGTGCACTCGCGCCTTTCGCGCTGAAGAATATCCCGTTCTACGTGATCTTGGGCGTGGTTTGCGGCCTCATGTCGCTCTACTTCACCCGTACCACGCTTAAGCTCGAAGACCGCTTCGCGCGCGTCCGCAACCCGTGGATTCGCTGGGCTGCCGCCGCGGTCGGGGTGGGTCTGCTGGTCTACCTCTTCCCGCCGCTCTACGGTGAGGGCTACGGCGATGTCGCGAACCTGCTGACCGGCGCGTTCGGGGAGATGGGAGATTCGCCCCTTGCGTTCCTGCTTCAATCGCCATGGGGACTGGTAGCCGCCTTCGTCGTGATCATGTTCGTCAAGGTCGTGTCCATGACCCTGACCAACGCCGGCGGGGGAGTCGGAGGCACCTTCGGACCGACGCTGTTCGTGGGCGCGATCGTGGGCTTCGTGGTCTCGCGTTTGCTCAACGTCGCGACCGGCAGCGCGCTCTGGGAGATTCCCGAGCCGAATTTCGTCCTCGTGGGCATGGCCGCGATGAT
>CAJOJC010000059.1 GCA_905234775.1 uncultured Bacteroidales bacterium
CAGTCCCAAATCGCGGTAGTGGTGAAATGGTAGACACGCTACTTTGAGGGGGTAGTGCCCGTTGGGGTGTGTGAGTTCGACTCTCACCTACCGCACAAGGAGACAAGTTCGAAAGAATGTGTCTCCTTATTTTTTTTGTATATTTGGGAAGACTAATACCCAAAGCCTATGAAACGGATCCTCGCTTTAATGGTTCTCGCGGCCCTTTCGGCAACTGTTACAGCTCAAGCCCAAACCTCCAATCCCCCCTTGGTAAAAGATGTCCCTGCGACTGCTCTGGAGCCTTATATCTACAAGCTCAAGGAGACCGGGAATGAGGCCGGCACCGCTAAGGCCATGGTCGATGCTATTGACGCCTCGCATAACCTCCGCAATGGAGCGTGCAGGAGTAACCTCGCCGGGCAGAGTGTCTACTACGAGCAGTATAATATCCATGGAAGTCTCCTGGCTCAGGTCGATAGCGTCCAGCTCCAGAGCATTTGGGAGGAAGGTCAGGCGCGCAAGACAGGCTATGCCTTTACTTCCCGCGAATGGACAGGTAAAAACACCTACGTCGAAAACATAGAATACATGGACGAGGGCTTTTTCCGCACTGCCTCGGCCCTTGTCTCGCTTCAGAAGCAGGATGGCGACAAAGCTAAACAGAAAGTCGGCAGCGCCATGCTCCAGGTTTTCTATACCCCCATGCAGGTCCATTTCAAGAAGCTTGAGCAGCTGTCCGAAGTGCGCGAAGGTGGGACCTGTGAAGCTGAGCTCCAGCTTACGGACGTAAAAAACCTTTACGCCATGGATGGTTATACCATTGAGGTCTCCTCATCCAACACGGGAATACTCATTGCGTCTCCGGCACAAGTTACTACCGGATCAGATGGAACGGCGAAGATTAAACTTCGCGGTGTAAAGCAGGGGACAGCAACCCTCAAAGTCCTTATCGACCTCCATCAAGACGAAACGAACTCGTCGGTTCACGCCGAGAGGGAAATCGATATCGAGGTCAAGGAAGCCGAGAGGTGGGAGTATACAATCAAGGTAAAGGACGAATTCTTCATCCAGCCCGCTCAGCAATATACTCTGACCGGAACTTTTACCGTCAAATCCTTCGAGGATGAGGCGGGAATCACTCATTATACACTTGAAGACGTCTCTCCCGCCAGTAAGTCAGATGCGGGTACTTTCGAAGCGACTGGAATGTTTTTCAGGGATACAGACAGGGACAGCGGCGTAGCCATCATGTTCGATATGATGGGGATTATTGCCAGGGCAGAGGAGTCGAAGGCAACGATGGGAGCAAAAATCGGTCAAGTGTTGGCGGATACTTTTATGTCTATGGCAACAGGAGAAAAGGTAGGTGAAACGGTGAATTCCCGTAATCCTATCACCTGCGCTGAGTTCCTGCTTGAAGAAGGCAGCTGGTCATACTATGCCGATATGAATACAATCATGGCCATAGGTATGTCGGCGCAGGGAATGTCAGACGAAGAAATCCAGAAAGCGCTGGCACAATCCCCAGAAGAGAGGAATAGCTCTAAATCCAAAAACAAGAAACTAAACCCGGACGACTTCAAGGTTGATCCTGAAGCGTCCAGGCAGGCCAACATTTCTTATATCAAAAAACATAATTGCCTGATTATTCCAGATACTACTCAGGGTATGCTTTTCCAGATGGGTAATATTTGGAAGGAAGCCGACAAATATATGAGTACCGGAAAGTCGAGCGACAGCATTTCTGGCACATTCATCCTTCGTCAATTAAACAACGACTAGTATATGTCCGAATTTTTTCCCCTTCAAGACGTTGAACGCTTCGACCTGAAGAAGGTTCCCCCGCGCGTAAAGTGGTATCTGAGGCCGATCGTGTGGCTGCTGTGCTTCCCGGTATTCTGGCTCCATCGCAGTAAGATCCACCGCATCGGTATGAAAGGCGTGAAGCCGCCGTACCTTCTGCTCTGCAACCACAACGCCTTCTACGACTTCATGGTCGCAACCGTCGCTACCTTCCCCCACCAGCCGTACTATGTGGTGGCGGTTGACGGATTCATCGGCCGCGAGAAGCTGATGTGGGGCGTGGGCTGCTTCGGAAAGAGAAAGTTCACGAACGACCTTTCGCTTATCAGGAACATCAAGGCCATTCTCGATCGCGGGAAGATCGTGGCCCTGTATGCGGAGGCGCGCTACTCGCTTTGCGGAACCAACGCCGTGCTCCCGGAATCTCTCGGCAAGATGGTAAAGCTCTTCAAGGTCCCGGTCGTTACCCTCATGACCAGGGGCCATCATATCGACGCCCCCTTCTGGCAGGGCTCCGACCCTAAGAGCAAGATGCTCAAGACCGAGGCCGACTTTAAGCTCCTCCTTACGGCAGAAGATGCGCAGAACCTCAGCGTCGAGGAAATCAACCGCAGAATCAACGAGGCATACGTCTACGACGACTTCAAGTGGCAGAAAGACAACCATGTCCGCGTCCGCGCCAAAGACCGCGCCCGCGCTCTCCATAAAGTCCTTTACAAGTGTCCCCACTGCGGCAAGGAATATCGCATGGACTCCCACGGCACCATCCTCGAATGCAAGGCCTGCGGCCACAAATGGGAGATGACCGAATACGGCGAACTGAAGGCCCTCGAAGGCGAGACCTATTACTCCCACATTCCCGACTGGTACGAGTGGGAGCGCGCATGCGTTCGCAAGGAAGTCGAAGACGGGACCTACAAGCTGGATGTCCAGTGCAAGGTCAATTCCCTGCCCAATTCGAAGGGCTTCATCAATATCGGCGACGCCCACTTAGTCCACGACATGACGGGCTTCCACCTCAATGGCAACTACGAAGGTAAAGACTGGAGCCTCGACCAGCCCGCCAAGGGCCTCTATTCCGTCCACATCGAATACAATTACATAGGCGAACACCGCGACTGCGTAGACCTCAACACCCTCACGGATACCCTCTACTGCTTCCCTTACGGCGAAGACTTCGCTGTCACTAAAGTCGCCCTTGCGACCGAAGAACTTTACAAATACCTGAACAAATGAAACGCATCCTATTGACTATAGCCCTGACCCTCGCGGCCGGCCTTACCTACGCCCAGGATCTGAACGATATCCATATCGCTCTGAACACGGTCCAGGACCCGAACCATTATTACTATTACATTAATGTGTATCCCAAGTTGGGCCAGTGGGATATCAAGAAAGCCAGGGCCAAGGAGTATGGCTATCACTCCGAGTACGCCCTCGAGGGCAAGTTCGACCGCATCTGGCTCCTTAGCCTCCACGACGCGATAGTCAAGAAAAAGGACCGTTACGCGCTCTTCAACCTCGATACTAAGAAGTATACGACCAAGTTCGATTATACCGACGTACGCTTCGCATGGGGCACCGTCGATACCGCGCCCGTGGCTCTCTACACGGACACCAAGGACTATCAGGGCTGGGACCTCTGGCGCCTGCTGGATACCGAGGGAAAGAGGACCATGGAGCCGATAATGACAGAGCCCACGGACAGTTTCTACTTCGTCGCGCCCAACTGCATCAAGCTCTTTAAAGACGGCAAGGAGAGCCTGATTAACGACAAGGGCGAGGTTCTCGTCCCCTTCATGTATGCCCATGTCGGGGTCTACCGCGCTTATGACGGCATCACCCTGATCGACGTCCAGGGCCCTGACGGCCGCTTCGGCCTCGCTCGCCTCGTGGGCGACGGCACCATGGTCGAAATGGCCCCCTGCGAGTTCGATTCGGTCAACATCTCCCGCTGGCCTTGCCTGCTCGAAAAGGACGGCAAGTTCGCGATCGTCTACGATAAAGACGGCAGCCGTACCGAACTCGAATTCGATTCGGTAGACTGGTATCCCCAGGGCATGATCGTCCGTCAGGGACAAAAGTTCGGCTTCCAGAAGTGGGGCAAGCTCAAACTGCCGGTAGAGTATGATTCGATGGGAATAGTCTCTTCAACGGAGACAAAGAACAAGAAGGCAATTATAGCAGATAAAGAAGACGGGGTGTACTATTTCGACACCAACGGTAAACTGCTTCATTTCGAGCCTGCGGAGGTGATAGACCCAGAAGAGTACGAAGAAGAAGAGGAATAAAACAATAAAGGCTTCCCAACCGGGAAGCCTTTATTGGTTCGAAGTGCGCTGAATTATTTTGCAGCAGCGACACTTGCCTTACGATACTCCTTACCGAGTTTCTCGAGCTTAAGGGTAGCCTTGCGAACGCGAGCTGCAGCAGCCTTGTTGCCTTCCTTAACGATGTCAGCCTTGATTGCTTCAACCTCGGCGAGGATTTCTTTAACGAGCTTTTCCATAATAAAAAATTGAGTAATTGGTTTTAGTTAAACAAAACGTTTGACCAAATGTAAGTAAAAAAAATCAATGTTACACCTTATTTGTCAAAAAAAGTGACACATAGTGTACTGAAAAGGCGATTTTGACCCTAAACGGCCTTCGCTCCCATCACACTTTGTGAGATATTGATGATAAAGTCGCCCATCTTTTCGAGAGTATTCACCAGGTCCATGTAGAACGAGCCTGTCTCATATGGATAAGATGCTTTCTCTATATTTGAGAGGTGTTCGTTACGCAGACGGTCGCGATATTCGTTGATGGCCTTCTCCGCTTCGTCGGCATTGCGTATCTCATTGACCTCTACTATAGGTGTTGAAAGATTGTAGTCCATGGCCTCATAAGCCTTGTCTACAAGGTCTATCATATTGTTGAGGCGGGTCAGCATATTCTCTGTGAACTTGCCTTCGTGGTCCCATACGCGGGCCATGATCTTTCCGACCGTCTCGCCGCTGTCGCCCAGCGACTCCATCTCGCCGATGATGCGGTAGAACTCGCGCACGCGGGCCATACCGCTGACGCTCAGCTCGTGCTTCGAGACCTCGCGCAGGTAGACCGCGATATCGCGTTCGATATTGTCGGTGATGTCTTCGTAGTGGATCAGTTTCTTGTCTGCCTCCTCGAACTCGTTCTGGGTCTTGGCGTTCACCGCCATGCGGATGTAACCGAGGTCCTTGCGGCAGAGGCGCCCGAATTCCACGACCTCGAGCTTGGCACTGTTGAGGGCGATATCGCCGGTCCCGATGTTTCCAAGTCCGCCGATGTACTTGAGCCTGTATTTCTCCTGTTCGTCCCCCTTCTGGGGCACCATCATGGTCACCATCTTCTCAAGCTGCGGGATGAACCAGACCAGGATGAGGGTCGTGATGATATTGAAGACGGAGTGGAGCACGGCCACGCTGTAAGGCAGAGAGGCCACCAGCGCCTCGCGGGTCGCATCGTCCGTCAGCGCGAAATCGACCGTGACCGGGTTGGGGAAGCCGAGGGCCGCGACCGTGACGCCCACAAGGCTGAGGAACGGCCGGAAGAACAGCAGCGCCAGCACCACGCCGAACAGGTTGAACAGGAAGTGCGCGCGCGCCGTTCGCTTAGCGCTGAGGTTCGCGACCGTGGCCGCGATATTGGAGGTGACCGTGGTTCCGAGGTTGCTGCCCAGGACCATGGCCGTGGCCATCGTGAACGGGATGTAGCCCTGCGCCACGAGGAGCATGGTGATGGCGGTCGCCGTGGCCGAGCTTTGGAGCATGAGGGTGATCACCGCGCCCGCGACCATGTAGATGAAGATACTCCAGATGCCGTGGCCGGACAGGGTCGCGAGGAACACGCGCACGCCTTCGTTGTCGAGCAGGACGGTCGAAGTTTCCTTGAGGGTCGCGAGACCGAGGAAGAGGAGCGCGAAACCCATCAGGAACTCGCCCAGGTTCGCGTATTTCTTGATGCTCATGGCCACGAAGGCGAAGAACATGAGCGGGATGGCGATGGTCGCGATGCTCCAACTGCCGCCTCCGAAGCTGAGGGCGAAGATCCATGCGGTCACCGTGGTTCCGATGTTCGCGCCCATGATCACGGCGATAGCGCGGCCGAGCGCGAGCAGACCGGCGTTGACGAAGCTCACGATCATGAGGGTAGTGGCCGTCGAGCTTTGGACCATGGCGGTAACCACGATACCGGTCAGGATACACTTGAAGTTATTGGAGGTCATCTTGGCCATGAAAACGCGCATGCGGTTTCCGGCCATCTTCTGCAAGCCTCCGCTCATGAGCGACATACCGTAGAGGAACATCGCAAGCGAGCCCAGCAGGCTTAGAATCTGTAACAGCATCTGGTCTTGACTCTTTTTAGTACAGAGACCAAATTTACTACATTTTTTGTTTTTATCTTTGTGGTACTATGAAGAAATTAATAACGCTGTTTGTCTTATTGGCCGGTGTCTCGGCTTTCGCTCAGGGTCCGCTTTCGGCGGAGCGTCAGGCGCTGATTCGTAAACTGGCGCAACCTGTTCTGGCAGATACGCTGAATTATGCCCATCAGTATAAAGTGCTGGTCAATGACGCGTCTTGGTATGGGAACTCTGTCATCTCCACCGCGGTTATGGAATACTCCCTCAAAGATGACGTTATTTATTTGAGGTGGCCGGTCCAAGTCTCTGCGAGCTCCTCCAAGACGGTAGAGATAAATGGCCAGATTTACGGAGTACAGTTAAGCAAAAATGAAGTCTCGTCCAACGCTTATGTCCCTGCACACCAAGTTCAGGATATGCTGGAGCAGCCGCTGATTGCCTTTATTCTTTTCACTGGAGGGTACAGGATTACAGAAGAAGTAGTCTATCCTAAACAGGTGGGAGGCACTTTTATCACTGAGTACGACAGTGAGAAAATGAGGCCTTTGCAGCCGCTGTTCGACCTGGTGGCAAGTAATATCAAGTCGCATAATGTCAAGGCCGAAAGCGTGGGCAGTATCTATGAGATTACCTCTTTTGACCAGGAGAGTCTGACTCTTCAAGTGGCTTTCAACGGTAGTGGCGAGCCGGTCTTGCTTAATGCATACGCCGCAGACCCTTATGCCGTCATTGTTGCCCTGGGGCTGAACCTTGGGATACATCTTTATGTCTATGACGTCAATGTCGCCGCGGCGCCCCAGTACGCCTATTTTTCCGCGGATGATGTGGTCAAGTTTGCAAAGGAGGTGAAATGATGAAAAAGTTGATCCTATCACTGGCAGTAGCGCTCGTATCTCTGTCTGGCTTCTCTCAGGACTATGAACAGATGACGAGAGAGGCTTTCGCGAAACATCTTTCCCCCTATTTCGACGACATTAGTATTTCTTACACCAAGGGCTTATTTACATCCATCGGGCTGGAATTTGAATTGTTCGGCTCGATGAGAACTCTCTATATTAAGAATTGTCCCAAGGAAGTAACGGGTTTGGCGGTGGTGCAAAATGACGAGTATACAGCCGCAAAGAAAGGTGCTTCTGCAATCCGTAAATTGCTGCTGGAGGAGGCGCGAACCCCCAAAGGACAAACCTCTGTTTATGTAGGACGTATGCTCTCTGGTATTTCTCCGATGATTTTCAGGGTATACAGTAAAACCAACGAGAATCAATATTTCGATATAAAAATCACTGACGAGGAAATCTTTGGAGTGCCTTTCGATCAGGTAAACAAAAAGCAAGTAGTCCGCACAATAGTTGATTATTTGAATGAGGTACACTATAACAGGCCTCTGAAGATTCTGCACCTGAGTGAGGATGGTAACTGGCTGATAGACAGCTATAAGCGGTCGGGAAAATATTATCGTCAAGATGAGGCTTTCCAGATTGCCCAGAAAAAAGGCTCCGCTTTCTATCCCGCCACCAACCGCAAATATTTCGCAGACAGCGATGATTATACTTATATAGTCGCGCCCTTTGGAATGGGTATTATGGTTGAGGTGAGCAATCAGGATGCTTATGAGGTTTCCCGGGAGTGGATCACCCCCGAAGAGATTCGGGAATTCTGCCTTGAAGAAGGCCACAAATTCCACGGTCTGTATGATAACACCTGGTTCTTAAAACTTCCTGGTTTCAAGAACGCTGCAGTCCGAGAGTACTCCGATGCCTTCGGGCTCGAGCTTTGGTGTACGTGGTACGATGTGCTCGGCGGCGAATGGACTGTTGAAAGGATAAAGGGATTGATTCAGCAGTGTCTGAGCGACCCTGATTCACCTATGCGCGAGATAATCGCCGCCAGCAAGTCCACCGGAAAACCCTTCTACGCCGTCCTCAACAGCCGCTTCGGCCTCCGCTTCACTTGCCAGGTGGAGGTGGAATAAGGAAAGGAAGGTGGCCGATCTCGGCCCGAGATTAGCTCGGGCTGCGCCCTCGCTCGTCTCGTCACTCCGCAAGCAATCAATGGTAGGACGGTGATTGGAGGCCCGAAGGGCCGATAGCGGCATCAGCCGCGTGCCGTGAGGGAGGAGCGATGCGACGACCGGAAGGCACCCGCCGGGAGCGTAGCGGAGGCGGCATTGCCCCAGGGGGCAGCTGCGTGAGCAGCGGGGGAAATAGCCGATCTCGGCCTCGAAGCGAAAAAGGCAGCCGATTGGCTGCCTTTGAGCGGAGAGGACGAGATTCGAACTCGTGGTACGGTTACCCGTACGGCAGTTTAGCAAACTGCTGGTTTCAGCCACTCACCCACCTCTCCGGATTGTGTGAACCATTCCCGTGGCCTTGCGGCAAACGGGACTGCAAATATACGAAGTTTTTCTGAATTGCAACATTTTGTATATTTGTATGATAGCCGAAATATCAAATAAAATGAAACATATTCTCATCATTTCTCTGGCATTTGCCATCAGTGCCTACGCCTCTGCCCAGGAACCCGTAGGCCAGTCGAGCCAGGAGGTAGCCCTTCCGCAGGCCATAACCATTGACCATTTCCGCTATGCGGGCCCGTTCGAGGTGAAAACCCCGCATAAGGTGGATACCGTCGATATCGCCGGTCAGCCGTTCGATCCCGAGTCCGCGCTCGATCGCGAGCTGTCGTTCGAGCAGCTCAAGGGCTCGCAGACGGTGTCCGAACTCCCGGCAACCGATGCCCCCGCCCTGCACCTGCTTGGTTTCTCGCTCGAAAACGCGATTTACGCGAAGGCGACCCTCAAGCTCGAGGGCCTGAGCCACAGCCGCCTGTTCGTCGACGGCCGCCCCGCCTCGCCGCAGCTCAAGCTCGAGCCCGGAACGCACGACATCGTCATCAAGGCGCTGACGCTAAAAGGCGAAAGTGACACCCTGAAGGTGAGCGTGGTCCCGGAGAAGGACGGCCGAATCTCGTTAAGGGAAGACGGTGGCCACATCTATTCGCTGGACGCCAATACCATCGGCCTGTCGGGCGGCGGAATCACCGTCTCCGCAGGAGGCAAGTTCATAGCGCTGACCTATCGCATGGTCGACGAATCGGGCATGCCGAGCTCGTATACCGAGATCCAGCAGGTCTCCGACGGCCGTGTCCTCGCGCGGGTAGACGATCCCGTGCGGTGGATGCCCTCTCGCGACGAATATTATTACACGCGCGCGAACGCCCATGGCCGTGATCTCTGGTCCACGAACCCCGCTACCGGCCGCGAGACCCTGCTCGCCCGGAATATCCCCGATGGCTATTTCACTCTCGCGCCCACCGAGGACTGGCTGCTTTACATGCTCGTCCAGGAGGGCCCGGCCGAGGGCGAAGTCCATCAGATCCTGACCCCCGACGACCGTCAGCCTGGCTGGCGCGACCGCTCATACCTCGCGAAATACGATCTTAAGACCGGGCAGATGGAGCAGCTGACCTTCGGCTGGCACGACCTCTGGCCCGCCGATATCACGAGCGACGGCTCGAAGATCCTCTTCCTGACCCAGCGCGAGCGTCTCACCGCCCGCCCGACCACCCTTTTCTCGCTCTGGCAGCTCGATGTCCAGACTCTTGAGGCTGAGTGTCTTATCGAGGACGACGGCTTTATCCGCGGCGCGTCGTATTCGCCGGACGGCAGGCAGCTCGTCCTGACCGGCAGCCCGGAAGCATTCGGCGGAGTAGGCATGAAGGGCCTTAAGCCAGGCCAGACCCCGAACATGTACGACATCCAGATGTACGTCTTCGATATCGAAACCAAGACCGTGTCCCCGCTGACGAAGGACTTCGCCCCGAGCGTGGACGGCTCGCCGGTGTGGGCAGCGTTCGATAACCGCATCTATTTCGCCACCGCCGACAAAGACGTCCAGAACCTCTACCGCTGCTCGCCGCTTTCTGGCAATATCCAGCGGCTTGCGAATATGGAAGAGTATCTCTACGGCTTCGATATCGCGCGCACGGCGCCGGTCCTCGTCTACAGCGGTCAGAGCCTGTGCAACGGCGACCGCGCTTACAGCTATAATGTCCTCACGGGCAAGCAGCGCGTGGTCAAGGACTTCGGTGCGGAGCGCTTCGCCTCGGTCGAGCTCGGTGCGGGCGGCGCATATGAGTTCACCTCCTCGCGCGGAGACCTTATCAACGGTTTCTACGTCCTCCCGCCGCACTTCGACCCGGCGAAGAAGTACCCGCTGCTGGTCCATTACTACGGGGGCTGCTCGCCATCGGCCCGCTACTGCGTGGGTTCATACTCGCCCCAGGTTTACGCGGCGCAGGACTACGTATTCTACGTGGTTAATCCGAGCGGCGCGGCAGGCTTCGGCCAGGAGTTCGCTGCCCGCCATGTCAACACGGCGGGCGATGTCGTCGCCGACGATATCATCGAGGCGACGCTGGCCTTCTGCCGCGACCACGCCTTCGTGGATTCTACGAAGATCGGCTGCTTCAGCGCCTCCTACGGCGGCTTCATGACGCAGCTGCTTCTCACCAAGACCGATATTTACGCGGCCGGTATCTCCCATGCCGGTATCAGCGACCACACCAGCTACTGGGGTGAGGGCTATTGGGGATATTCCTACTCAGAGGTGTCCATGGCGGACAGCTATCCCTGGACACGCAAAGATTTGTATGTAGACAGGAGCCCGCTGTACATGGCCGACAAGATCCACACGCCGCTGCTCTTCCCGGCGGACACCAATGTTCCGATAGGGGAGAGTATCCAGATGTTCACCGCGCTGAAGTTGCTCGGTGCCGAGACCGCTTTTGTCGTCGTCGACGGCGAGAACCACGGCATCCGCGAGTTCAGCAAGCGCCGTCAGTGGCTCCGCACCATCTTCGCATGGTTCAGCAAATATCTCCACGACGATCCCACCTGGTGGAACGACCTGTATCCTGAAAAGAATCTATAGAGTATCGTCCCATTTTTCGGGACGATACCGTCACTGTCATTCCGAGCGTAGCGCAGGAATCTTCTAACGTTTATAATCAGGCGGAGAGCTGGCGGAAGGGGAGGCGTTGTAGTCGGCGAGGGTGGCGTCACGGATGATCAGCGGGAAGACGGCGGGCTCGCCGGGGCGGACTGGGAGGAACTCCAGGTGGGCCAGTACGCCCCCGTCCGCGAGACGCGAGCCCGTCGTTACTACATAGTACCCTTCATCCAGGGACAATTCGCCTATACTACTAAGCGGAGTCTCGTCTGCATCCGTTCCGAACTCATACAAATGCGCAGATCCATCTTCTATCTTCGCGATAGTAAAGTGTTTGTAGTACATGGGATCTGCGACAGGTCCGCCTTCGCAGGTCAGTATGACAAGACCCTGGGCTGCTGTTTCTTCGCCCGAATCTTCATCGTCAAACTTTACTTCAACCCATTGATTATCGGAACGATACTGTACCTTTCCGGTAACTGGATCTATCCTGGAGGGCACTCCAAATGTGCGGCATAACGCAACGTAAAAAATGCCCAGCGAATGCTTGTCGCTGATCCTGGACCGCCAAACCGAAATCGGAGGTATGCGCAGCTTCAGTGGATTGCGGTTTTCGACTACCGTGATATTCTCTCTGACCCACTGCGCAATCTGATCTCCCGTCAAGACCCCCGATCGGGCATCTTCCAGCACTTCACGCCTGAACGGCCTCAGCGCCTCCAATTCTACTCGAGGACTCAGCACATACGGATCGGTAGAATTAACGAGCAGAGCGTCTTCCAGAACTTCCGCCGAAACGTCGCGTAGATCCTTTTCAGTCAAAGTGGCGAGCAGCGCCTTCGGCCAGACGCGGTCCGCGACGTCGTGGTTCGAATGGTCGTGCGCGGCCCTTATTGCGTCCTCTATCGCGAGCCGCTCGGAGTTCAGTGTGATTTCCTCCGCCGTGGCCCCGGCCTGGATAGGATTCTCCACCGGCGGATGTATGTCCAGGTCCACCCTGAACCGCTCGCCGAAGGTGCGGTCGAGTACGACGGTCGTGCTCGGGCCACTCGCGACCGCGAAGCCGAATCGCTGGCCCTCCCATGCCCAGATAAGCATGTCTCCGACGCCCGTGTTAAGGGCCGTAATCCCCTGGGCGTCAGTGGTATAGCGCGCAACCGTGTAGAACTCCGCGTAGTTGTAGATTTTGAATTCGACCTGCGCGCCCGCGACCGGCCGGCCGCTCGTATCCTCGACCATGACCGTCGTCCTGCGCGCCGGGACATACCCGTCGATCACGTTGATTTCGGTGAAGCACGGCGTGCGCCTGATGACGTCCTCTGGGCCATGGTAGTCGCCATACACGTTCGTATGCAGGATCATCGCGCGCGATACGGGGGCGTTGAACCAGGCCATGTTCAGCCGCGGTTCGGGTTCGCATGCGCCCATGAACCACCACCTTCCGTCCGCCCAAATCTCGACCCAGGCGTGGTTGTCATCGGTGTGGGCCCATCGCGGAGTGTAGACCTGCCGTGCCGGAATGCCCGCCGCCCTCAGTGCCGCCACCGTCAGCACGGACTCCTCTCCACAACGCCCGTAGCCATAGCGCATGGTCATCGTGGGGGATGATGTGCGCGCGTCGGAGGGCCTGTACGTCGCCTGCTCGTGACACCAATGATTAATCTCCAGCGCCGCCTCGCCGAGTGTCAGGCCCTCAACCCGCGCGCACAGCGTGTCTGCATACAGCGTTCTGAAGTCGTCCAGCGTCTCATTATTCACCCTTAGCGGCAAAACAAAGTGCCTGAACTCCCTCTCCGGGATGTTCCAGTTCATTCGTGAGCGCACCTCCAATGTCTTAGCAACATTCGCCTCCCAATACTGGCGGTCATAAGTCAGACTGTCCGGCAGGGGCATAGACTTGTACAGCCAGTCGACATACTGAGCCTGAGTCATGGGCTTGTTGATTTGAGAACATGCAACAGCCAGTGCTATTAATAGTATGGGGAGAAAACGTTTCATCGGGGGTACATTTTCCACGAAGATAATAAAAATGGTTCGTATCTTTGCCTCGGTATGAACTGGTTCCTGGAATGTTGCTGCACCAGTGCAGAAGAAGTTGCCGCCGCTCAGAAACTTGGGGCTAAGCGTATCGAGTTGTGTTCTCAGCTCGAAGTGGGTGGCGTTACTCCTTCCGAGTCGCTGCTGCGTGAAGTACATTCTATTGCGCGCATTCCTGTAAATGTTCTTATCCGTCCTCACCGCGCACCTATCGGCTCGTCTGAGTTTGGTTTTACCGCTGCGGATTTTGTTTATTCTCCTGAAGAAGTAGATCAGATTCTTTCAGATATCAGAATGTGTGCTCCGATGGTATCTGGAGTGGTTATCGGTGCGTTGACTCCTACTGGTTCTGTAGATATGCCTGTTATGCGTAGACTGATTGCGGAAGCGCATTCTCTGGGATTATCTGTCACTTTCCATCGTGCTTTCGATGTATGTGCAGATCCTCTCGCCGCTTTCGATGATATCCTGTCGCTGGGATGTGAGCGGCTGCTCACCTCCGGGCATGAGCCCAAGGCCGAGGCCGGCGCCCCGCTCCTCGCGCAGCTCGTCGCCCTC